>NZ_JBHWZH010000001.1:0-119378 GCF_042728285.1 Streptomyces sp. NPDC060194
TGGTGGCGTTTCTCCTTTTTCGCGCCCACCCGGTTGCCCCCCCCGACCTTGTGTGTGTGGCGGCAAAATCACTGCCACACATGGGGGGCCGGCGCGCCCCGGGTCGGCGTGGCGCCGGGTCGGCCCGGGGCGGGCCGGGCTCCTCGACGTCGTGCCGGTGCGACGCACACGGCCCCGCGGGGCGCCTACTCGGCGGCCGCCGCGGACGCCTTCGGCGAGCCGCTCGCCTTGTCACCGGGCTCGGCGCTCTTGCCGCCGTTGGCCTTGCCCACCGCGGCGACGGCCTCCTTGGCGGCCTTCTCGGCGTCCTTGCGGATGGTGTCGGCCTTCGGGGCCTCGGCGCCCGCGTAGCCGGCGCCGTTGTAGTCGAGCGTCACGATCACGTTGCCCGTGCGGGCCACGACGACGGCGAACTTGAAGGTCTCGCCCGTCTTGCTCAGGTCGTAGGTCACGACGGTGGCCGCGTCGCCGATGCCGTTCACGGCCTCGGACTTCACCGCCTTCGCGCCCTCGGCGCCCTTCGCCGCGCCGACCTGGTCCTCGTACTTCGCCGCGGCCTGCTGGTCGCCGCTGCCGAGCTGCTGGTCGCTCTCCCAGCGCTGGAAGCTCACGTCCAGCCAGCGGTACTGCGAGCCGTCGACGCCCTTGTCGTCCAGGCCATTCCACGCGCAACTGCCGCGCGAGGACACGTCACTGGACTTGCCCGCGTCGCCCGACTTGTCCTTCGCCCCGGGCACCAGGTCCTCGATCGTCTTCTTCCCGACCGCCTTGCAGGGCTCCGGCAGCTCTGCGTACGTCGCCTCGGCGACCTCGGGCTGCTGCGAGGGCTTCGCGGACGCCTCCGCCGACCGGGGCGCGGAGCTCTCGGACTTCGCGTCCGAGCCGGAGTCCGACGAGCAGCCGGAGACGACGAGGATCGCCGGGACGGCCGCGGCGGCGAGGATGCGGGTGATGCGGGCGGATGAACGGTGCATGGTGCCTACAGGTCCTCTGGGGCTTCGGGGGCATGCGGTGCTTCTGCACGGGTCGGGGGTGCGGGGACCGCGTGGGGATCCGGTGTCCTGCTGTTCACAGGTCACGACACCGTAGCCCGACGCGCATCTCCGCGTCCGGTCCGCGGGCGGGGGCGAGGGGGCTACTCGTCGAACAGCTCGGACAGCTTCCGGGCCAGGCCCTGGGCCTTCTCCTGCATGTTCTTGCTGCTCGGAGGCTCGGCCAGGGTGGTCGGCTGCTCGTCGTAGGCGACCGTCACCAGCACGTTCGACGTGCGGAAGACCACAGTCACCGTCCGGTGCCGGGACGCCTCGGCCAGTTCGTCGTCGATGAAGGCGTCGTCGCCGAGGTCCTTGAGGACGCGGGGTTCGAGGCCGTCGGCGGGCGGGGTGGCCGAGGGCTCGCCCGGCGAGGGGGCCCCCGCCGAGGGCTCACCGGACGACGACTCCCCGGCCGACGGTTTCCCGGCCGACGACTTCCCGGCCGACGGTTTCCCGGCCGAGGGCGACGGCGAGGCGGCCGGGCTCTCCGGGCGGCGCGGGTCGGACGGCGCCGGCAGGTCGGCGGCCAGCTCCCGCCGCGTGTACAGGCCCTCCGCGCGGGACGCGTCGCTGACGCCGGGGTCGTACGACACGACGCGCTCGAAGTCGAGCCGCAGCCGGTGGATCGCCTCGTCGCGCTCGGACGGCGCCTTCCAGGTGCAGCCGACCCTGCGGTCCGTGTCGTACGTCACCTTCGGCTCGCCCGCGAACAGCTTCGCGCGCTCGGTGCGGTCGAGGTCCTTCGCGCCGGGCAGCAGCGAGGTGAGCGTGGCGTCGTCGACGGCGCGGCAGGGGTCGGACAGCGTCCGGTACTTGCCCGGCGGGGCGGCGTCGGGGGTGCCGTCGGACGAGCCGGGCTTCGCGTTGCCCCCGTCGTCGGGCCCGCCGGAGCCCCCGGTGCAGCCGGCGAGCAGCGTCGCCGACAGCGCGATACCGAGTGCGTACGCTCTGCGCTGCACGTTCCCTGGCCTCCCTGCGGGGGGCCCGCGGGCGCCCCTCCGTCCGGAAATTCGTTGTCGGCCCCGGGGGGCCGCCGCCCACAATGTCTATCGCACGCATGGCCGTGCATGCCGAACCCGCGTACCTTTTGCCGCTTTCGGCACCTTTTCCAGTCGTGAGAATCACCGGGGGCGGAGTCATGTCGTACGTGGAGGTGCCGGGGGCGCGTGTCCCCATCCGGATGTGGGCCGACCCGGCGTCGGTCGAGCCCGGGGCGATGCAGCAGCTGCGCAACGTGGCGACCCTGCCGTGGGTGAGGGGCCTGGCGGTCATGCCGGACGTCCACTACGGGACGGGGGCGACCGTCGGGTCCGTCATCGCGCTGGAGGGGGCGGTCTGCCCGGCGGCGGTCGGCGTCGACATCGGCTGCGGGATGTCCGCGGTGAAGACCTCGCTGACCGCGAACGACCTGCCGGGGGACCTGTCCCGGCTGCGCTCGAGGATCGAGCAGGCGATCCCGGTCGGCCGCGGGACGCACGACGCGCTCGTGGATCCGCGGCGGTTGCACGGCTATCCGACCGCGGGGTGGGACGACTTCTGGGGGCGGTTCGAGCGGACGGCGGAGGCGGTGCGGTTCCGGCGGGGGCGGGCCGAGCAGCAGATGGGGACGCTCGGAAGCGGAAACCACTTTGAGGAGGTCTGTGTCGATACGTCCGGTTCGGTGTGGCTCATGCTCCACTCCGGCTCCCGAGGCATCGGCAAGGAACTCGCCGAGCACCACATCGGCATCGCGCAGAAGCTCCCGCACAACCAGGGCCTGGTCGACCGCGATCTCTCCGTCTTCGTCGCCGACACCCCGCAGATGGCGGCCTACCGCGAGGACCTGTTCTGGGCGCAGGAGTACGCCCGCCACAATCGCTCGATCATGATGGCGCTCCTGAAGGACGTCGTCCGGCGGGAGTTCAGGAAGGCGCGGGTCACCTTCGAGCCGGAGATCAGCGCGCACCACAACTACGTGGCGCAGGAGCGCTACGAGGGCGTGGACCTGCTGGTCACCCGCAAGGGCGCGATCCGCGCGGGGACCGGTGAGTACGGGATCATCCCCGGCTCGATGGGCGCGGGTTCGTACATCGTGAAGGGCCTCGGGAACGAGGCCGCGTTCAACTCCGCCTCGCACGGCGCCGGTCGGCGGATGAGCCGCAGCGCGGCGAAGCGGCGGTACACGGTCAAGGACCTGGAGCGGCAGACGCGGGGCGTCGAGTGCCGCAAGGACGCGGGGGTGGTGGACGAGATCCCGGCCGCCTACAAGCCGATCGAGCAGGTCATGGAGCGGCAGCGGGACCTCGTCGAGGTCGTCGCGAAGCTGAAGCAGGTTGTCTGCGTCAAGGGCTGAGATGCGGCCCGGGCGGACGGCGCGCCCGCGCCGGGGGCCCTGCACCCCGCGGCCCGTGCCCTCCCGCGCTCACTGCTCGCGGTGGACCTTCGCGTTCGACGCCTGGGCGCGGGGGCGGACGACGAGGAGGTCGATGTTGACGTGGGAGGGGCGGGTGACGGCCCAGGTGATGGTGTCGGCGACGTCGTCTGCGGTGAGGGGGGCGGCGACGCCGGCGTAGACCTTCGCCGCCTTCTCCGCGTCACCGCGGAAGCGGGTCGTGGCGAACTCCTCGGTGCGGACCATGCCGGGCGCGATCTCGACGACCCGCACCGGCGTGCCGACGATCTCCAGCCGGAGGGTCTCCGCCAGCACCCGCGCCCCGTTCTTCGCGGCGACGTACCCCGCCCCGCCCTCGTACGTCGCGTGGCCGGCCGTCGAGGAGACGATCACCACCGTGCCGTCCCCGCTCGCGGTGAGCGCGGGGAGCAGCGCCTGGGTGACGTGCAGCACGCCGAGGACGTTCGTCTCGTACATCGTGCGCCAGTCCTCGGGGTCCCCGGTGGCCACCGGGTCCGCGCCGAGCGCGCCGCCCGCGTTGTTGACGAGCACGTCGCAGCGGTCGAGGCCGGCGGCGAAGGCCTGGACGGCGGCGCGGTCGGTGACGTCGAGCGGGTGCGCGGTGGCCTGGTGCCCGGCCGCGACGAGCTCCGCGGCGAGCGCCTCGATCCGGTCCTTGCGGCGCGCGGCGAGCACGACGTGGTGGCCGGCCGCGGCGAGCTGCCGCGCGGTCGCCGCGCCGATGCCGCTGCTGGCTCCGGTGACGACGGCGATGGGGCTCCCGGCGACGCTCATGACCTGACTCCTCGTGCGCGTGATCGACGTGATCGAATCGATATGCGGCCAGGATAGGACCCCCCACCGACAGCGGTCCGCTCCCGTCCACACGCCGGACCGCCCCGGAGCGCGCGGGCGGCCTCCGGTACCGGCGGGGACACTGGGGAACGTGATCGTGGAACGCGCGTACGTGACGCCGCCCGTCTCCGGCCGCGAGTCCGGCGCCTGGCCCTGGACGGTGCCCGCCGTCCGGCAGTTCGCGGCCGACGGGCTGCGCTTCCGGGCCCCGGTGACGTTCCTCGTGGGGGAGAACGGCTCGGGCAAGTCGACGCTCGTCGAGGCGTTCGCCGAGAGCTTCGGCCTGGACTCCTACGGCGGTTCGCACGACTGGCGCTACGCCTCGCACCGCGAGAAGTCCCCCCTCGGCGAGCGCGTCCGCTTCGACGCGGCCGCGCGGGGACGGCGGATGGCGACGAGCTGGTCCGCACGCAAGGGCTTCTTCCTGCGCGCGGAGACGGCGCTGGACGCGCTCGGCCGCGAGCGGCTGCGCTGGGACGCCTGGGACGGCGACCGCAGGGGCCCGGACGAGGTCAGCCACGGCGAGGGCTTCCTGACCGCGTTCCGCCAGAAGTTCTCCGCGGTGGGCCTCTATGTCCTCGACGAGCCGGAGTCGGCCCTGTCGTTCTCGTCCTGCCTGGAGCTGATCGGCCACCTCGACCAGCTGGCCCGTGCGGGCGGCCAGGTGGTGTGCGCCACGCACTCCCCGCTGCTCACCGCGCTGCCGGGGGCGGACATCGTCGAGCTGGACGGCGAGGGCATGCATCGCACGGCCTGGGCGGACCTGGCGCTGGTCGACCACTGGCGGCGGTACCTGACCGAGCCGCGGGCCTACCTGCGGCACGTGCTGGAGGGCTGAGGCCGGTCAGCGGAGGGGGAGGTCGGGGGCGGTGGTGTAGCCGTCGGGGCGGACGAGGAGGGTGTCCCGATGGGGGAGCCGGGGCGCCAGTGGACGCGGAGCGCGTCGGGGACGGCGAGGGGCGTTTCGGTGCCGAGCGGGCTGATCTCGACGAAGCGTCCGGCGCGCAGGGCTTCGTGGAGTCGGCCGCCGCCGTGGAGCGCGATGTCGGGGACGCGGCGGGTGGCGGGTCCGTAGGACAGCGCGATGCCGCTGATCTGGCCCGCGCCCCGCCGGGCGGCGGAGCGGGCGTGCCGCAGCACGGCCGTGGCGAGGGTGCGGGCGGCGCGGCGGGCCGGGGTGCGGGCGGTGGCGAGCCGGATCAGCGCCCCGCTGCTCCACGGGAACCCTGACGCCTCCCGCACGGGTGTGGCGACTCTTGTCGGCCGATCCAGGCCACCCGGGTCTGCTCGTCGCCGCGTCCGAGTCCGACCTGCGGCTCCCGGACGCCGGTCTCGTCCCCGGTCAGGGCCAGACGAGGCAGTACGCCTGGTGCCCGGCGTCGTGGAGCCGGTGGCTGAAGTCCTGCCACTCGTGGAGCAGCTGGTAGACGTTGAACGCGTCCCGGGGGCCGCCGCGGTCGGGGACGGTGGACCAGATGAACGCGGCGGCGCCGACGGTCTCCTCGCCGATGCCGCGCAGCGGGTCGACGACGGTCATGGGGAGCTTGACCACCGCGTAGTCGGGGTGGAGCACGACGAGCTCCAGCGGGGGGACCTTGTGCAGCGGTATGCCCTGGATGCCGGTGAGCACCATGGCGGCCATGGTCTCCGGCTTGATCTTGGTGAACATGCCGCCCATGCCCAGTTCGTCGCCGCCGAGTTCCTCGGGGCGCATGGTCACCGGGACCCGGGCCGCGGTCTTGCCGTCGGGCGCGCCGAAGTACTTGTACGTCACCCCCACCCGGCCCTCACTCCTGCTTCCGCTTCCGCTCCCGTCGACCGGGTGGCCCTCGGCCTGCGCGCCGGCCTCCGCCTCGCGCCGGTGCCTGCCTGCCCGTCGGGCGCGCCGCGGGCCGAGGTCGTCGGTTCCCCCGCCCAGTCCACCACCGCGATGCATATCTCCACCCGACTGCTTGCGTGTCCGCGGGCACGGCCGCGCGACCCGATGATCGTGACAGTGACCTCCCCCACGGGCGTGCGGTGAAACACCTCTCCGCAATACCGTCCGGGCCTCTGACACCATGGCCTGTGTGAGCCTTCCGTATAGCGCCCCAGTTTCGCAGAATCTTTTCGACCGTGCGGCGGTCGTCACGCCCGGCGGCGTGAACTCCCCGGTGCGGGCGTTCCGCGCCGTGGGGGGTACGCCCCGGTTCATGGTGTCCGGTACCGGTCCGTACCTGACGGACGCCGACGGCCGTGAGTACGTCGACCTCGTGTGCTCGTGGGGACCGATGATCCTCGGTCACGCGCACCCCGAGGTGACCGCCGCCGTCCAGGCCGCCGTCGCGCGCGGCACGTCGTTCGGCACGCCCGGCGAGGGCGAGGTCGCGCTCGCCGAGGAGATCGTGGCGCGGATCGCCCCGGTCGAGCAGGTGCGGCTGGTGTCCTCGGGCACCGAGGCGACGATGTCCGCGATCCGCCTGGCCCGCGGTTTCACGGGCCGCGCCAAGGTGG
The DNA here is from genome assembly GCF_042728285.1 of Streptomyces sp. NPDC060194. Taxonomy (NCBI): domain Bacteria; kingdom Bacillati; phylum Actinomycetota; class Actinomycetes; order Kitasatosporales; family Streptomycetaceae; genus Streptomyces; species Streptomyces sp. NPDC060194. The sequence continues at coordinate 6,754 of NZ_JBHWZH010000001.1, forward strand.
TGAAGTTCGCCGGGTGCTACCACGGCCACGTCGACGCCCTGCTCGCCGCGGCCGGCAGCGGTCTGGCGACGTTCGCGCTGCCGGACACGCCCGGGGTGACCGGTGCGCAGGCCGGCGACACGGTGGTGCTGCCGTACAACGACCTGGACGCCGTCCGGGAGGCGTTCGCCGCGCACCCGGGCGAGATCGCGTGCGTGATCACCGAGGCGTCGCCGGGCAACATGGGCGTCGTGCCGCCCGCCCCCGGCTTCAACGCCGGTCTCAAGGAGCTGTGCCGGGAGAACGGCGCCCTGTACGTCTCCGACGAGGTGATGACCGGCTTCCGCACGTCCAGGGCCGGCTGGTTCGGCGTGGACGGCGTGGAGCCGGACCTGATGACGTTCGGCAAGGTGATGGGCGGCGGGTTCCCCGCGGCGGCGTTCGGCGGCCGCAGGGACGTCATGGCGCACCTGGCGCCGGCCGGCCCCGTCTACCAGGCGGGCACCCTGTCGGGGAACCCGGTGGCGACGGCGGCGGGCCTGGCGCAGCTGCGGCTGCTCGACGACGCGGCGTACGCGAAGGTCGACGCGGTGTCCCGCGAGATCCAGGAGCTGGTCACCGCGGCGCTCACCAAGGAGGGCGTCGCCCACCGGGTGCAGAACGCGTCCAACATGTTCTCGGTGTTCTTCACCGCGGACGAGGTCAGGAACTACGAGGACGCCAAGCGGCAGGAGTCCTTCCGCTTCACCGCGTTCTTCCACGCGATGCTGTCCCACGGGGTGTACCTGCCGCCGTCGGCCTTCGAGTCGTGGTTCGTGTCCACGGCGCACGACGCGCGGGCGGTCGAGCGGATCGCCGACGCCCTCCCGGCGGCGGCCCGGGCGGCCGCGGAGGCGACGGCATGAGCACGGACGGCAGCGGCACCTCCACGCGGGACATCACCGTCGTCCACCTGATGCGGCACGGCGAGGTGGAGAACCCCGACGGGCTGCTCTACGGGCGGCTGTCGGGCTACCACCTGTCCGACCTCGGCCGGAGGATGGCCGACCGGGTCGCCGAGCACCTGGCGTCCAGGGACATCACCTACGCGGTCTCCTCGCCGCTGGAGCGCGCCCAGGAGACGGCGACGCCGATCGCCAAGGCGCACGGCCTGGACCTGGCGACGGACGCCCGGCTGATCGAGGCGGAGAACGTCTTCGAGGGCAAGGCGTTCGGCGTCGGCGACGGCGCGCTGCGCCGGCCGGAGAACTGGAAGCACCTGACGAACCCGTTCAAGCCCTCCTGGGGCGAGCCGTACCTGGAGCAGGTGGTGCGGATGAAGGGCGCGCTGGACGCGGCCAGGGACGCCGCGCGCGGCCACGAGGCGGTGTGCGTCAGCCACCAGCTGCCGATCTGGATCGTGCGCAGCTTCGTCGAGCGGCGCCGGCTGTGGCACGACCCGCGCAAGCGGCAGTGCACGCTGGCCTCGCTGACGTCGTTCACGTACCAGGGGGACGCGATCGTCTCCGTCGGGTACAGCGAGCCGGCGCTCGACCTGGTGCCCGAGCACCTGCGGGCGGGCGCGAAGCCGGCCAAGGGCAAGTCCAAGGCGTTCGGCGCCTGACGGGCCCTCGGGACGCGTGACCGGTCGGCCGCGGCAGCGCCTCCTCGGGGGAGCCGCCGCGGCCGACCCGTATTCGGGTGCGCCGGGAATTCGCATTCCAGGACGCGGATTCGCGGCCCTTTCCGCGCATTACCGAATTCGCTTAACTCCGCCCGACAACGGGTGATAAGGGTCACCCAGGGGGGTGGGAAAGATCCCCCGGAAGGTCATGCGAAACTTTTCACATGGCTCTTATCCGTGCCCCGCGCCGTCATGCCCTCCGCAGCGGCGGCCGCCGGCCCCGCATCGCCCTGGCCACCGCCGGCATCGCGGTCGCCGCGCTCACGCTGTCGGCGTGCGGGGGCGACAACCCCGGCTCGACCGGTGCCGGCGGCACCAAGTTCATCACCGGGAAGACCGGGGTCGAGACCGTCGCCGAGGGCGACCGGAAGCCCGCCCCGACGCTCGACGGGAAGACCCTCCAGGGCACGGCGCTGAGCACCGACGACTACAAGGGCAAGGTCGTCGTCCTGAACGTCTGGGGCTCCTGGTGCGCCCCCTGCCGGGCCGAGGCGAAGTACCTGCAGGAGGTCTCGCAGGAGACGAAGGACAAGGGCGTGCAGTTCGTCGGGATCAACACCCGCGACCCGGAGAAGGGCCCCGCGATCGCCTTCGAGGAGGAGCAGGGCGTCACCTACCCGAGCCTCCACGACCCGACCGGCAAGCTGCTGCTGCGCTTCCCCAAGGGCAGCCTGAGCGCCACCCGGGTGCCCTCCACGCTCGTCCTGGACCGCGAGGGCCGGATCGCCGCCCGCTCGCTCACCCGCGTCAACGACACGGACCTGCGCCGCATGATCGACCCGCTGCTCGCGGAGAAGTGAGCCGGTGTCCGCTGTGATCCCGCTCGCCGCCGGCCCGGCCGCGCACCTGCTCGCCGTCGACACCGCCGAGACCGTCACCCACGGCGCGCTGCTGCTCGCCCTGCCGATCGCCCTGCTCGGCGGCCTGGTGTCGTTCTTCTCGCCGTGCGTCCTGCCGCTCGTCCCCGGATACCTCAGCTACGTCACCGGGATGAGCGGGGCCGACCTCGCGGACGCCAGGCGCGGGCGGATGGCGACCGGAGCCTCGCTGTTCGTGCTCGGCTTCACCGTCGTGTTCGTGTCCGGCGGGGCGCTGTTCGGTTACTTCGGCCAGGAACTGCAGGCCCAGCAGGAGATCCTCACCAAGGTGCTGGGCGGGGTGATGATCCTGCTCGGACTGTTCTTCATGGGGCTGATGCCCTGGATGACGCAGCGCGAGTTCCGCATCCACAAGAAGCCCGCCGTGGGCCTCGCGGGCGCCCCGCTGCTCGGCGCGCTGTTCGGTCTCGGCTGGGTGCCGTGCATCGGGCCCACGCTGGGCGCCGTCAACGCGCTCGCGTTCAACGAGGGCAGCGCGGGCCGGGGCGCGCTCCTGAGCGTCGCCTACTGTGTGGGGCTGGGCGTTCCCTTCGTGCTCGCCGCGGTCGCGTTCCGCAAGGCGCTGGGGGCGTTCGCCTGGGTCAAGCAGCACTACGTGTGGGTGCTCCGCGCCGGCGGGCTGATGATGATCGCCGTCGGGCTGCTCCTGCTCACCGGCGTCTGGGACACGCTCGTCCAGTCGATGCAGGTATGGACCGCCGACTTCACTCCTGGGATCTGAACCAATGGGAAAGACCGAAGCACGCCGGACCGCGGACGGTCCCGCCGAGGACGGCACGGACCGGGACCTCGGGGCAGCCGGCTCGCGGCTGTCCACCGCCCCCCAGGAGGAGGCCGCGCCCCCGCCCGGCGGCGCGGCGCCCGCGATGGGCGTCGTCGGCTGGGCCCGCTGGTTCTGGCGGCAGCTCACCTCGATGCGGGTCGCGCTGATCCTGCTCTTCCTGCTCTCGCTCGGCGCGATCCCCGGCTCGCTCATCCCGCAGAACAGCGTGGACTCTTTCAAGGTGCAGCAGTTCCAGGAGCTGCACACCACGGTCACGCCGATCTACGAGAAGCTCCAGCTGTTCGACGTCTACTCGTCGGTCTGGTTCTCCGCGATCTACATCCTGCTGTTCGTGTCGCTGATCGGCTGCATCGTGCCGCGCACCTGGCAGTTCGTCGGCCAGCTCCGCTCGCGGCCGCCGGGGGCGCCCAAGCGGCTCGACCGGCTCCCCGCCTACACGACGTGGCGCACGACGGCCGCCCCGGACGAGGTGCGCACCGCCGCCGCCTCGATGCTGCGCAGGCGGCGGTTCCGTACGGACGCGGGCGAGGGGGCCGGGGCGGTCGCGGCCGAGAAGGGCTTCCTGCGGGAGGCCGGGAACCTCGTCTTCCACGTGGCCCTGATCGTCATGCTGGTCGCGTTCGCGTCCGGGCAGCTGTTCAAGTCCGAGGGCGGCAAGCTGATCGTCGAGGGCGACGGCTTCGCCAACACGCTCTCCCAGTACGACGACTTCCGCTCCGGCTCGCTCTTCTCGACCGACGACCTGGAGCCGTTCAGCTTCGACCTGAAGAGCTTCACCGGGACCTACGAGCGCAGCGGTCCGCAGAAGGGCACCCCGCGCACGTTCGAGGCGGACGTCACCTACTCCGAGGGCGCCGACGGGCCCGTCCGGAAGAAGACCATCGAGGTCAACAAGCCGCTCGAGGTCGGTGACTCGAAGGTCTTCCTGATCTCGCACGGCTACGCGCCCGTCGTGACCGTCCGCGACGGCCGCGGCAAGGTCGTCTACAGGTCGGCCGTCCCGCTGCTGCCCGTCGACGCCAACGTCTCCTCCAACGGGGCCGTCAAGGTGCTCGACGGGTACCGCGACGCGAAGGGCAGGAAGGAGCAGCTCGGCTTCCCCGCCTTCTTCGTGCCGACGTACCCCGGCAAGGGGCAGATGTTCAGTGCGTACCCCGGACTGGACTTCCCCGTCCTCAACCTCGGCGCGTACCACGGCGACCTGGGGGTGGACGCGGGCATCCCGCAGAACGTCTACCAGCTGGACCGCAAGGAGATGAAGCCGTTCAAGGACGCCGACGGCAACATCCTGAAGAAGACGCTGCTGCCCGGCGAGACCATGACGCTCCCCGACGGGGCCGGCTCGATCACCTTCGAGAAGGACGTCAAGGAGTGGGCCAGCTTCCAGATCTCCCAGCAGCCGGGCAACTCCGCCGCCCTGTTCGGGGCGATCGCCGCGATCCTCGGCCTCATCGGCTCGCTGTTCGTCCAGCGCCGCCGGGTGTGGGTGCGCGCGACCCCGGGCCCCGACGGCGTCACCGTCGTGGAGATGGCCGGCCTCGGCCGCTCGGAGTCCGCGCGCCTGCCCGAGGAGCTCGCCGACCTGGCCGCCACCCTCTACGAGCGCGCCCCGGGCGCCCCGGACGCGCCCGGGCCCGCGGACACCTCCGACACCGGCGCGACCCCGCACGACACCGCCCGTACGCCCACCCCCGCAGCCGAAGGGGCCGAGAAGTGAATCTCGCCGCCGCAACGACCAACGAGAGTCTGGCGAACATCAGCAACACGCTGATCTATTCGGCCATGGCCGTCTACACCCTGGCGTTCCTCGCGCACATCGCGGAGTGGACGCTCGGCAGCCGCAGCAAGGTCGGCCGGACGGCCGCCGCGCTGACCGCGACCGGCCGGCCCGCGGCGGCCGTCCCGCCCGCCGTGCAGGTCAAGGACGCGGCGGGCGGGACGGTCGTGCTCGACAAGCCGCGCGTCGTCGTCCGCGCGGCCGCCGGGTCGCGGGACGTCCCCGACGGGCCCGGCGCCGCCGGCGGCACCGAGCAGGGCGACCTCTACGGCCGGATCGCCATCTCGCTCACGGTCCTCGCGTTCCTGATCGCGGCGGGCGGGGTGCTCGCCCGCGCGCTCTCGGTGCAGCGGGTGCCGTGGGGCAACATGTACGAGTTCTCGATCACCTTCTCCACGGTGGCCGTCGGCGTCTACCTCGCGCTGCTGCTCGCGAAGAAGAACATCCGCTGGCTCGGTCTGCCCCTGGTCACCACCGTCCTCCTCGATCTCGGTCTGGCCACTACTGTTCTCTACACCGCCAGCGACCAGTTGGTTCCCGCGCTCGACTCGTACTGGCTCGTCATCCACGTCTCCACCGCGATCTTCTGCGGCGCGGTGTTCTACGTCGGCGCGGTCGCGACCCTGATGTACCTGCTGCGCGACTCCTACGAGACCAAGCTGTACGGCGGCGGCACCCCGGGGAGGTTCGCGAACTCGGTGCTCAGCCGGCTCCCCTCGGCCGCCTCGCTCGACAAGTTCGCCTACCGCGTCAACGCGGCCGTCTTCCCGCTGTGGACGTTCACGATCATCGCGGGCGCGATCTGGGCCGGCGACGCCTGGGGCCGCTACTGGGGCTGGGACCCCAAGGAGGTCTGGTCCTTCATCACCTGGGTCGCCTACGCCTGCTACCTGCACGCCCGCGCCACGGCCGGGTGGAAGGGCCGCAAGGCCGCGTACCTGGCGCTGCTCGCCTTCGGGTGCTGGCTGTTCAACTACTACGGCGTGAACATCTTCGTCACCGGCAAGCACTCGTACGCGGGCGTCTGAGCCGGTCGCCGCACGTCGAAGGGCCCGTACCCCCGCCCGGGGGTGCGGGCCCTCAGTCGTCGCCGATGTCCTCGTTCCACAGCGCGGGGTTCTCGGCGGTGAAGTCGCGCATCAGGGCCCGGCACTCGGCGTCGTCCAGGAGCACGATCTCGACGCCGTGCTCCGCGAGCCAGTCGTGCCCGCCGTGGAAGGTGGCCGCCTCGCCGACCACGACCCGGGAGATGCCGAACTGGCGGACCAGGCCCGAGCAGTACCAGCAGGGCGAGAGGGTGGTCACCATGGTGGTGCCCCGGTAGGTGCGCTGCCGGCCGGCGGCGCGGAACGCGGCGGTCTCGGCGTGGACCGACGGGTCGCCGTCCTGCACGCGGCGGTTGTGGCCGCGGCCCAGGAGCGCCCCGTCGGGGCCGTAGAGGGCCGCGCCGATGGGGATGCCGCCGGTCGCGAGCCCGGCCAGAGCCTCGTCGCGCGCGGTCGCCAGCCAGGCCTCGTACAGCGCGCGGGCGTCGTCGCTCATGTGCGGGCCGCCGCTCAGGCCTCGTCCTCGGCCTTGCCCGGCTCCCGCTTGCGGGGGTCCGCCTCCCCGGGGGCGGCGGGGTCGGAGGCCTCGTCCTCGGGGGCGGGCCGGTCGCCGTTCGGGGACGGCGGCCTGCGCAGGGAGTCGAGGAAGTCGGGGTTGTCGTCCGGGGCGACCCAGCGGGCGCGCTGGCCGCCCCACCGGTCGCCGCCCCCGCGTCCGCCCGCCGGCTGCCGGGTCTTCCCGGTGGCCAGCCACGCGACCGGGCCGACGATCCAGAACAGCAGGACGATGAACACCCAGGCGATCTTCGGCAGGTGCTTGACCTCGTCTTCCGGGGTGTTGAGGCAGTCGATAAAGGCGTAGATGGTCAGCGCGAGCGGGATGACGAACATCAGGACCCTGAGCATGTGGCGCTTCCCCCTGGAGAGCGGCGGCGGACCCGCGACGGAGCCCCGGTGGTACCCGCCAGGTTAATCGCTCGCGCGGACGGACGACCGCGGTTCGCCCCCTTCCCGGACGCCCGCGCTCCGCCCGCCGGTCGGCGACCGGCGGGCGGGTCGCCACCCCGGCAGCGCGCCCGCGCCTCCGCGGCGGCACCTCGCGCTCCGCCACCCGTCGTCGCGCTGCCCCGCGTCGCCGCCCGCCGCCCGCCGCCCGCCACCCGCCGTCCCGCCACCCGCCGTCCCGCCGCTCGCCGCCACGCCGTCCCGCCGCCCGCCGTCCCGCCGCTCGCCGTCCGCCGTCCGCCACTCGCCGCCGCGCCGTCCCGCCACCCGCCGTCGCGGCGCCCGCCGCCCCACGCCCGCCGTCCGCCGCCCGGACCCGCCGTCCCGTGACCTCGGTCGGGTGCCGGATACTGGCCCCATGGCTTACGACGATCTCCGCTCGCTCCTCCGGGCGCTCGAGCGCGAAGGCGACCTCAAGCGCATCAAGGCCGAAGTCGATCCGTACTTGGAGGTCGGGGAGATCGTCGACCGGGTGAACAAGGCCGGCGGTCCCGCGCTGCTCTTCGAGAACGTCCGCGGCTCGTCGATGCCGCTCGCGATGAACGTCTACGGCACCGACCGCCGCCTCCTGAAGGCGCTCGGCCTGAAGTCGTACGCGGAGATCAGCGAGAAGATCGGCGGACTGCTCAAGCCGGAGCTGCCGCAGGGCTTCGTCGGGATGCGGGAGGCGTTCGGCAAGCTCGGCGCGATGACGCACGTCCCGCCGAAGAAGGTCAAGGCGTCCGACGCGCCCGTGCAGGAGGTCGTGCTCCAGGGCGACGACGTCGACCTGGAGGCGCTGCCGGCGCTGTTCACCTGGCCCGAGGACGGCGGCTCGTTCTTCAACCTGGGCCTGACCCACACCAAGCACCCCGAGACCGGGGTGCGCAACCTCGGCCTGTACCGCCTCCAGCGCCACGACAAGCGCACGATCGGCATGCACTGGCAGATCCACAAGGACAGCCGCAACCACTACGCCGTGGCCGCCGAGCGAGGCGAGCGGCTGCCGGTCGCGATCGCCTTCGGCTGCCCGCCGGCCGTCACCTACGCCTCCACCGCCCCGCTGCCGGGCGACATGGACGAGTACCTGCTCGCCGGGTTCATCCAGGGCAAGCGGGTCGAGATGGTCGACTGCAGGACCGTTCCGCTGCAGGTGCCCGCGCACGCCGAGGTCGTCATCGAGGGCTGGCTGGAGCCCGGCCGGATGCTCCCCGAGGGCCCGTTCGGCGACCACACCGGCTTCTACACCCCCCAGGAGCCGTTCCCGGCCCTCACGATCGACTGCGTGACCATGCGCAAGCGCCCGCTGCTCCAGTCGATCGTCGTGGGCCGCCCGCCGACCGAGGACGGCCCCCTGGGACGGGCCACCGAGCGGTTCTTCCTGCCGCTGCTCAAGGTGATCGTCCCGGACATCGTCGACTACCACCTGCCCGAGGCCGGCGGCTTCCACAACTGCGCGATCGTCTCGATCAGGAAGAAGTACCCGAAGCACGCCCAGAAGGTGATGTCCGCGATCTGGGGCGCGCACATGATGTCGCTGACCAAGCTCATCGTGGTCGTCGACGACGACTGCGACGTGCACGACCTGCACGAGGTCGCCTGGCGGGCCCTCGGCAACACCGACTACGCGCGCGACCTCGTCGTCGCCGAGGGCCCGGTCGACCACCTGGACCACGCCTCCTACCAGCAGTTCTGGGGCGGCAAGGCGGGCATCGACGCCACGAAGAAGCTGCCCACGGAGGGCTACACGCGCGACGGCGGCTGGCCGGAGATGGTGGTCTCCGACCCGGAGACGGCCGCCACGGTCGACCGGCGCTGGAAGGAGTACGGGCTGTGAGCGCGGCGACAGGGGACGCGGCCGCCGCCCCGGAGACCCCCGGCCGGACGAAGGCGTTCCTTCGGCTCGTGATGATCGAGCACTCGGTCTTCGCGCTGCCCTTCGCGTACATCGCCGCCCTCACCGCGATGTTCCAGCTGGACCGGAACATCCACTGGCTGGACCTGCTCCTGGTCACCCTCGCCATGGTCGGCCTGCGCACGTTCGCCATGGCCGCGAACCGGATCATCGACCGCGAGATCGACGCCCGCAATCCGCGCACCGCGCACCGCGAGATCGTCACCGGGGCGGTGTCCGTCCGCTCGGCGTGGACCGGTGCGCTGATCGCGCTCGCGGTGTTCCTCGGCGCGGCCGCGCTGCTCAACCCGCTGTGCCTGGCGCTCGCGCCGGTCGCGGTGGTGCCGATGGTGGTCTATCCCTACGGGAAGCGGTTCACGAACTTCCCGCACGCCATCCTCGGGATCGCGCAGGCGATGGGCCCGATCGGCGCCTGGATCGCGGTGACCGGGGAGTGGTCCTGGGACGCGGTGATCCTGGGCGTCGCGGTCGGGGTGTGGATCGGCGGCTTCGACCTGATCTTCGCCTGCCAGGACGTGCAGGCGGACCGCGCGCACGGTGTGAAGTCCGTCCCGGCCCGCTTCGGCATCCCGGCCGCGCTGCACGGCGCGCGCGCCTGCCACGCGGTGACGACGGCGCTGCTGGTCTGGTACGCGCTGGCCACGGACGCCGGGGTGTTCTTCTGGCTCGGCCTGGCGATCGTCGTCGCGGCGTTCCTCTACGAGCACACCCTGGTCAAGCCGCACGACCTGTCCAAGCTGAACCGGGCGTTCTTCACGGTGAACGGCTTCATCGGGATGGCCCTGTTCGGCTGCGCGCTGATCGACCTCCTGGTGCGCGGTCTCACCCTCTGAGGGTCACGTCCCGAGCCCGGGCGCGGCGCGGCGGCGCCGGAAGAGGTAGGCCGCCGCGACGCCCGTGACCAGTCCGAAGAGGTGCCCCTGCCAGCTGACGCCGCTGTCGGTGGGGGATATGCCCAGCAGGATCGAGCTGCCCCAGACCGCGCCGATGACGACGCCGACGGCCATGTCGAGCGGGGAGGCGTCGACGAAGCCGCGGACCACGAGGTAGCCGAAGAGGCCGAAGATCAGGCCGGACGCGCCCGCGGTGTTGGTGTTCTCGGGGGAGACCAGCCACACCCCGAGGCCGTCGACCACCACGATCAGCGCGCACACCGCGAGGAAGCGCCGTATGCCGCCGAGGGCGGCGAGGAAGCCGAAGACGAGCAGCGGCAGGCTGTTGGCGGCGAGGTGCCCGAAGCCGAAGTGGACGAAGGCGGAGGGGACGACGTCGCCCAGGTCGCCGGTGTCCCGGGCGGTGATGCCGAAGGTGTCCAGGGAGTGGCCCGTGACCGTGTCCACGCCTTCGAGGACCCAGAGCAGGACCAGCCAGCCGGCCATGAGCAGGCCGGCCGCCTTGGCGCGCTCGGCGCGGCCCCATCTCGCCCCGTTCTCGACCGCCATCGCGGACCCCCGTGCCTCCCGGCCGCCGGCTCGGCCTCCTTCAGGGGACAACGCCCGGAGCCCGGCTCCCGGTTCCCGCCGGCCCTCCCGCGCGGGCGGGATGTCCGACCCGCCGGATAGGCTCGGGGCCATGGACGAGGGCACGGCAGATGACTGACGGCGAGCGCGTTCCCTGGGTCGTGGGCGTCTCCGGCGCCTCGGGCACGCCGTACGCCGCCGCCGTGCTGCGCGGGCTGCTCGCGGCCGGCGAGAGCGTCGACCTGGTGGTCAGCCGCGCCTCCCGGCTCACGCTGCTCGACGAGACGGGCATCGCGTTCCGCGACGCGCACGCGGCCGACGACCTGCGGGCCTGGCTCGCGCGCGGCGCCGACGGCAAGCCGGACACCTTCGACGTGGACGTCTCGGGGGTGCGGCACTGGCCGGCCGGCGACCTGGCGGCCGGTCCGTCGTCCGGCTCGTACCCCGTGCGCGGGATGCTGATCGTGCCCGCGTCGACGGCCTGTGTGGCCGGGGTGGCGCTCGGGCTCTCCAAGGACCTGCTCCAGCGGGCCGCGAGCGTCACGCTCAAGGAGCGGCGCAGGCTGGTGGTCGCGGTCCGCGAGACGCCGCTGAGCGGTCAGACGCTCAGGCAGCTGGTCGCGCTGGACGAGGCGGGCGCGGTGGTCCTTCCCGCGTCCCCCGCCTTCTACGCGGGCGCGACCCACATCCAGGACCTCGTCGACTTCGTCGCCGGCCGGGTTCTGGACGCGGCCGGCGTCCCGCACGGGCTCTACCGCCGCTGGGAGGGCGGGCTGGGCGGCGGGCGCGCCTGAGTTCTGCCCCGGCAGCGACGCCGTGCAGAAAAGATTTGCAGGATCTATGCCTTTCCTGCCTTGGATTCTATACTCGGGTCCATACGACTCTGAACAATGAAAGGTCTCGTGCGCATGGACGCGGTGGACAGGCAGCTCATCCAGGCTCTGCGGGAGAACGGCAGGGCCTCGTACGCCGAGCTCGGCCGGCTCGTCGGCCTCTCCGGGCCCAGCGTGACCGACCGCATCAACCGCCTGGAGGGCGCCGGGGTCATCACCGGCTACCGCGCGACGGTCGACTCCAAGTCGCTCGGCCTGGGGGTGACCGCCCTGATCGGCATCTCCCTCTCCGACGCCGCCGACCACGAGGACGTGGCCCGACGGCTGAAGGACCTGGAGGAGATCGAGGACTGCTGGTTCATCGCCGGCGACGACTCGTTCATGCTCAAGATCCGCTGCGGCGACGTCGACGAGCTGGAGCGCACCATCCGCCGCCTCAGCGGCACCCGGGGCGTCTCCCGCACCCGCACCACGATCGTGCTCTCCACGAAGTGGGAGAACCGGGTCGGGGAGCTGCCGGAGGAATGAGGGGGTCCGGGGGTCACCCCCGGCAAAGGGGCGTGGCGTACGGTTGACAGCAGCCTGAACGGCACGGAGAAACAGGAGGCGCCAGGTGGACGCGGGACTCAAGCGCGAGCTGGAGCAGAAGGTGCGAGCGGGCGAGCGGCTCACCCGCGAGGACGGCATCGCGCTCTACGAGAGCGACGACCTGGCCTGGCTGGGCGGCCTGGCGCACGAGGTCCGCACGCGCAAGAACGGCGACGTGGTCCACTTCAACGTCAACCGCCACCTGAACATGACCAACGTGTGCACCGCGTCGTGCGCGTACTGCTCGTTCCAGCGCAAGCCGGGCGAGAAGGACGCGTACACGATGCGCATCGAGGAGGCCGTGCGCCTGGCCAAGGCCATGGAGAACGAGAACCTCACCGAGCTGCACATCGTCAACGGCCTGCACCCGAACCTGCCGTGGCGCTACTACCCGCGCTCGCTGTCCGAGCTGAAGAAGGCCCTGCCGAACGTCTCCCTCAAGGCGTTCACCGCCACCGAGATCCACCACTTCGAGACGATCTCGGGCATGTCCGCCTCCGACATCCTCGACGAGCTGATCGAGGCCGGCCTGGAGTCGCTGACCGGCGGCGGCGCGGAGATCTTCGACTGGGAGGTGCGGCAGCACATCGTCGACCACCGCACCCACTGGGAGGACTGGTCGCGCATCCACCGCCTCGCGCACCAGAAGGGCCTCAAGACGCCCTCGACGATGCTCTACGGGCACATCGAGGAGCCCCGCCACCGCGTCGACCACGTGCTGCGGCTGCGTGAGCTGCAGGACGAGACCGGCGGCTTCCAGGTCTTCATCCCGCTGCGCTACCAGCACGACTTCGAGGACATGAAGGACGGCAAGATCCGCAACCGCCTCCAGGCCCGCACCACGATGGCCAGCGGAGCGGACGTCCTGAAGACCTTCGCCGTCTCCCGGCTGCTCTTCGACAACGTGCCCCACGTCAAGGTCTTCTGGGTCATGCACGGCGTGCAGACCTCGCAGCTCGCGCTCCAGCACGGCGCGGACGACATGGACGGCTCGGTCGTCGAGTACAAGATCACCCACGACGCCGACAACTACGGCACCCCGAACAAGCTCGGCCGCGAGGACCTGCTGGAGCTGATCCGGGACGCCGGCTTCCGGCCGGTCGAGCGCAACACGCGCTACGAGGTCATCCGCGAGTACCCGGGCCCGGACGCCGAGCGCCGCGAGTCGCCGCAGCTCATGCGCTTCTGACGGTACGCCCCGATCCCCGCCGTCTTGCGGGGGTCCGGGCCGTGCTGTACTGGATGCGACGCACCGTTCGACGTCGCGCGCGGAGCACCGCGCGCCGGCGTAGCGCACAGAGAGAAGACCGGACCGTGGCCCTGAAGACGAGCGCAACCCTCCGCTACACCGCGATGCGCCTCGGCGTCTTCGCGGTCACGCTGCCCGTCGTCTGGCTCCTCGTGTGGGTCGGCGGCTTCCCGGCCGGGCTCGGCGACTCGAACCTGCTGTGGGTGCTGCTGCTCGCGATCGTCATCTCGGCGCCGCTCAGCTTCGTGCTGCTGCGCAAGCAGCGCGAGGCGATGAGCGAGCAGATCGTCGCCCGCGTCGACCGCACCAAGGCGCGGATCGAGGCCAACCGCTCCCAGGAGGACGGCGTGACCCGCTGAGGGTCCGTTCCGTCTGGTTCGTCACACCGTCTCGTCACCGGGCCCCGGCCGGAGTTCACCGCTCCGGACCGGGGCTCCGTGCTGTCCGCGCACGTGGCCACGGGGCCGCGCGGGAGGCGCGGTCGTGCCGGGCGGGCCGCCGTCCCAAAGAACGTCTTTGGGATTACCAAAGTACAAGTGTTAACGTCATCGCCATGACGACCGCCGCCGCGCCCCGCACCACCATGAGCGTCCCGCTCGTGGCGCGCCTGCACGTCGACCTCTGCCGCCGCGTGTCCGCGGCCTGTCGTCGCGTCTGAGCCGTCCGGGCCCCCACAGCCCGCGCGACGACGCGGCGACGCCCCACGGCGGCATCAGCCGGAACCCCGTGTGCCTCCAGCGCCGCGCGTCCCCCCCCGTACCGAATCCCCCGCCCCCGCGCGTCCCCCCACCGGAGTGTGTCCGTGTCCGCGAATTCCGCCCCCGTCGACGAGAAGCCCCAGCAGCCCGGTGACCCCGGGCAGCCGGCGCGCCGTCGCCGCATATCCTTCGGCCCGTTCTGGGCCCAGATCCTCGCGGGTCTGGTCCTCGGCGTGCTGCTCGGCTGGCTGGCCCGCAGCCAGGACGTCAGCTGGCTGGTCACCACCCTGGACAAGGTCGGCGGCATCTTCGTCCAGCTCCTGAAGCTGGCCGTCGCCCCGCTGGTCTTCTTCGCGATCCTGATCTCGATCACCAACCTGCGGCAGGTCAACAACGCGGCCCGGCTCGCCTACCGCACCCTCCTCTGGTTCATGATCACCTCGCTGATCGCGGTCGCCATCGGCCTCGCGATCGGCCTGGTCACCAACCCGGGCGAGGGCACCGGCCTGACCCCGAAGGACGGCGGCCTGTCCGACACCAAGGGCACCTGGATCGACTTCCTGACCGGGATCGTCCCCGAGAACGTGATCGCCCCGTTCACCGACCTGAACGTCCTGCAGATCGTCTTCATGGCGGCCGTCGCCGGCATCGCCGCGCTCCAGCTCGGCGAGAAGGCCCAGCCGATCCTGACGCTCTCGCAGTCGATCCTGGAGCTGCTCCAGAAGGCCCTGTGGTGGGTCATCCGCCTCGCCCCGATCGGCACCATCGGCCTCATCGGTTACGCGATCGCCACCTACGGCTGGGACCTCATCAGCAAGTACGCCGTGTTCACCGCGGACGTGTACATCGGCTGCGCCCTGGTGATGTTCGGCGTCTACCCGCTGCTGCTCGCCACCGTCGCCAAGGTCAGCCCGCTGCAGTTCTTCAAGGGCGCCTGGCCCGCGATCCAGCTCGCGTTCGTCTCCCGCTCCTCCGTCGGCACCATGCCGGTCACCCAGCGGGTCACCGAGCGCCTGGGCGTCCCGAGGAACTACGCCTCCTTCGCGGTGCCGTTCGGCGCGACGACCAAGATGGACGGCTGCGCCGCGATCTACCCGGCGCTGGCCGCGATCTTCATCGCGCAGATCTTCGGCATCGACCTCGGGATCGGCGACTACCTGCTGATCGCGTTCGTCTCGGTCATCGGCTCCGCCGCAACCGCCGGCCTCACCGGCGCGACGGTCATGCTGACGCTGACCCTTTCCACGCTGGGCCTGCCCCTGGAGGGCGTCGGCCTGCTGCTCGCCATCGACCCGATCCTGGACATGATGCGCACCGCCACCAACGTGGCCGGCCAGGCGCTGGTCCCGGTGATCGTCTCCGCCCGCGAGAAGATCCTCGACCTGGACGCGTTCAACTCCGCGTCCGCGTCGCCGATCGACGACGACGAGTACGACACCGACGCCGAGCGCGACCGTCAGCTGGTCGCCGCGTAACGCCGCTCCCGGCACCGCGAGGACGTGCTCCTGGAGCGCGATGCGGCGGGCCCACCCCTGGACGGGGGGTGGGCCCGTCTTCGTCTGTCAGCAGTCGCCCGGTTCGGGGACGCCCGCGAAGCGGTCGGAGAGCCAGTCCGCGGCCCGGGGGGACTCGGCGAGCGCCGCGTCGACGTGCCCGCCGGCTTCGACCGCCCGCCACCGCACCGCCGCGCCGCGGCGGCACCAGTCCGCGCGGATCCGCCGCCCGGCGTCGTACGGGATCAGCTCGTCCTCGCGGGCGTGGTAGAGGTACACCGGTCGGTCCGGGCGGTCGGTGCCGACGGCGGACTCCCCGAGACGCCGCTGCCAGTCGGGGCGCCCCAGGGGGTCGCGCACGGTCAGGTCGGCGAGGCGCTTGGAGGAGCCGACGGTGGAGCCGAGCGCGACGCAGTGGGCGCGCAGGTGGCCGAGCAGGGCCCGGCCCGCCGGGTTGAGGTCGTCGTCGAGCCGCAGCTCGGGGAAGGCGGCGTCCTGCCCCGACAGGGACATCCACACCAGCGCCGAGCCGCGCCCGCCGTCGTTGGCCCGGGCCGTCTCCGCCAGGTCGCCGGGGACGCCGCCGGCCGCCGTGCCCGCCAGGTCGAGCTCGGGCGCGTAGGACGCGTGCAGCTCGGCGGCCCAGCCGGCGGCCTGGCCGCCCTGCGAGTAGCCCATGACGCCGACGGGCGCGTCCGGCCGCAGGCCCGCCTCCGGCAGCCGCAGGGCGGCGCGGACGGCGTCCAGGACGGCGTGCCCGGCGGAGCGGCCCACGGTGTACGTGTGCTCGCCCGGGGTGCCGAGGCCCTCGTAGTCGGTCACGGCGACCGCCCAGCCGCGCCGCAGCAGCCCCTGGATCAGCGGCCCCTCGACGGCCGTCCCGCGCGGGAACGCCGCGCTCGGCGCGCACGGGTCCGCGAGCCCCACCGTGCCGACGGCGTAGCCGACGAGCGGGCGCGGGCCCGCGTGGTCGTCGTCCGGGACGAGCACGGTGCCGGAGACGGTGTTCGGCGCGCCGGTCGCGGTCGTCGAGCGGTAGCGGATCCTCCAGGCGCGGGCCTCGACCGGCCCCAGCGGCAGCACGCGGAAGGCGGTGGGCTCGACGCTGACGACGTCGCCGGGCCGGGCGGGCGGACGGTCGGTCGCGGTGGGTGCCGCCGCACCGGTCGTGTCCGCCGCCCCCGCCGCCCCCGCCGCCCCCGTCGGTTCCGGCGGCGGGGCGGCGCGGGCGGCCGGTACGGGCCCGGACACCGACAGCGCGGCCGACAGGGCGAGCGCGGCGAGGGTACGGGCGGCCGGCGCGGGCGCAGCCGGGCCGAGCGGGCCGCGGCGGCGGGGGCGGGAGCGGACGAAGCGCATCCGCCCAGCTTCGCCGACGCTCCGTCACCGGGGGGCGATGCGCGCCGGGAGTGCGACCGGACAAAGGCAGGAGCCCCGCTCGTCGCCGAACGGGGCTCCTTGGGTACTGCTGTTCCGACCGCGATCCGATCGGCCCGGGCAACTAGGCCGGGGTGACGTTCTCCGCCTGCGGGCCCTTGGGGCCCTGCGTGACGTCGAAGTTCACGGTCTGGTTCTCCTCGAGGGAGCGGAAGCCAGACGCGTTGATCGCGGAGTAGTGGACGAAGACATCCGGGCCGCCGCCGTCCTGGGCGATGAAGCCGAAGCCCTTTTCAGCGTTGAACCACTTCACGGTTCCGGTAGCCATAAGCCCTCCTTGGGCCAAAGGGTTGCCCTGCTCCAGAACCTGCGAGAAGTCTGAAAACGACGAGCCCGCGGTTACACGCTCCGCAGGCTCTGTACTGCAAGGGAAACCAAACTGCAACTTGCGGCGAGCGTAGCACGCGGCTTCGCGCGGGCGATAGAGGGAAAGATCACCGCGGCGGGAGGTTTCGAGGGCCCCCGGAGGAGCAGGGGAAACGGTTTCATGGCCGTGCTGCGAGGGCCGGTCCGCCGAGCGCGGGACGCCCGTCGGGCGTCACCGTGCGTGACAGGACTAGCCTCGTGATGTGGACACAAAATCGGACACGCACTCCCGGCCGCGCGTCGGCCACATCCAGTTCCTCAACTGCCTACCGCTGTACTGGGGACTGGCCCGCACCGGATCGCTGCTCGACTTCGAGCTGACGAAGGACACCCCGGAGAAGCTCAGCGAGCAGCTGGTGCGCGGCGACCTGGACATCGGCCCCATCACCCTCGTCGAGTACCTCAAGCACGCGGACGAACTGGTCGCGCTGCCCGACATCGCGGTCGGCTGCGACGGCCCCGTGATGTCCTGCGTGATCGTCTCCCAGCGCCCGCTCGCGGACCTCGACGGGGCGCGGGTGGCGCTCGGCTCCACCTCCCGCACCTCGGTGCGGCTCGCCGAGCTGCTGCTCTCCGAGCGCTACGGCGTGCGCCCTGACTACTACTCCTGCCCGCCCGACCTCGGCCTGATGATGCAGGAGGCGGACGCCGCCGTCCTCATCGGGGACGCGGCGCTGCGCGCCTCCCTGCACGACGCCCCGAGGCTCGGCCTGGAGGTGCACGACCTCGGGCAGATGTGGAAGGAGTGGACCGGCCTGCCGTTCGTCTTCGCCGTCTGGGCCGTCCGCAAGGACTACCTGGCGCGCGAACCGGAGATCACCGCCAAGGTGCACGAGGCGTTCCTCGACTCCCGGGACGTGTCCCTGGAGGAGGTCGCCAAGGTCGCCGAGCAGGCGGCCCGCTGGGAGGCCTTCGACGCCGCCCTCCTGGAGCGCTACTTCACCACCCTGGACTTCCGCTTCGGCCCCGCCCAGCTCGCCGGGGTCACCGAGTTCGCCCGCCGCGTCGGCCCGGACACCGGATTCCCCGCGGACGTGGAGGTCGAACTCCTCACGGGGTGACTACGCTGCCCGCAGCGGTCCCGTGGACCGGCCGTACCGGTGCCGCGGACCTCACGGATCTCACGGGGGAGTGGGCATGCAGCCGCTGGACGCGGGCGAACCGACGGTCATAGGCCCCTACCGGCTGCTCGGGCGGCTCGGAGCGGGCGGCATGGGGCGCGTCTACCTGGGGCGCAGCGCCGGCGGCCGGACGGTCGCCGTGAAGCTCGTTCACCCGCACTTCGCGACGGACGGCGAGTTCCGCGCCCGCTTCCGGCGCGAGGTGGCCGCCGCGCGGCGGGTCGGCGGGGCCTGGACCGCCCCCGTCATCGACGCCGACCCCGAGGCCGCGGTCCCCTGGGTGGCGACCGGCTACGTCGCCGGGCCGCCGCTGGACCGCGCGGTCGCCGACCACGGCCCGCTTCCGCCCGCCGGGACGCGCGCGCTGGGTGCGGGCCTCGCGGAGGCCCTGGAGCACGTCCACGGGCTCGGCCTCGTGCACCGGGACGTCAAGCCCTCCAACGTGCTCCTGACGCTCGACGGCCCCCGGCTGATCGACTTCGGGATATCCCGGGCGACCGACGGCACCCACTCCCTGACCGCGACCGGCGTCTCCGTCGGCTCCCCGGGGTTCATGGCCCCGGAGCAGGTCCTCGGCAAGGGCGTCACCACGGCCGCCGACGTGTTCTCCCTGGGCGCCGTCCTCGCTTACGCGGCGACCGGCCGGGCGCCGTTCCCCGGCGACTCCTCCGCGGCGCTGCTCTACAAGGTGGTGCACGAGGAACCCGAGCTCCAAGGGCTCCGCGCCGTCGATCCCGCACTGCACGACCTGGTGGCGCGGTGCCTGTCCAAGGAGCCCGCCGCCCGCCCCACCCCCGCTGCGCTCGCCGCCGACCTCGCCCCGGGCGGTGCGGCGGAGCTGATCGCGGCCGGCTGGCTGCCCGCCGCGCTGGTGGCGCAGGTCAGCCGGAGCGCGGTGGCGCTGCTCGACCTGGACGCGGGCCCCGAACCGTCCGCGTCGCCGCTCTCGGGACCGCTGCCCTTCAGCGGACCGGTCGCGACCCCCTCGGGCGGCGTGTTCGGGCCGCCCGACCCGTCCTACGGCGCCGGCGCGGGCGGGGTGTCCGCAGCTCGGGACGGCTCCGGGGCCGAGGTGCCGCCCAGGCCGTCCGGGCCGCCGACCCCGCCGCCGGGGGAGCCGATGAGGCCGCGGGGGCCGGGGGAGCCGGGGTATCCGGGCGAGGGGAAGAGGGCGGCTGACCAGGGGCGCGGCGGCATCGCGCTGTCGATGACCGCGGACAACCGGCGCCACGAGACCGGCGGCCGCCGGATGAGCTGCACCCTCGCGCTGTCCCTCGCCGCCGCGGTGGCCGCGGTGGCGCTCGGCGGGGTCTTCGTGCTGCCGATGCTCGGGGGCGACGACGAGGGCGGCGGCGACCGGGCGGGCGCGGCCAGGTCGTCCTCGGCGGACTCCTCCCCGCCGGACGCCGCCCAGCCGCGGCCGTCCGGGGAGGCGTCACCGTCGGCCACCGCCTCCCGGCCGCCCGCGACCGGGTCCGCGTCCGTGCCGAAGGAGTTCCTCGGCACCTGGAAGGGCCCCTTCACCATCGAGGTGTTCGGCACCCGCACCCAAGGGGGCACGTTCACCGTCACGATCGGCGAGGGCCGCACCGGGAAGCGGTTCGCGACCGTGGACCAGTACGACGCTCTCGGCAACTTCACCTGCCAGGACGCGCTCACGCTGCGCAGCGCCCCCTCGGAGAAGGAGCTCGTCACCGACGCCCGGCACACCGGGAAGTCCGGCGGGGCGCCCTGCACGACCGGCACCCACGGCGTCACGCTGAAGCTGTCCGGCGAGCAGCTGACGATGGTCTCCGACGACGCCCGCGCGGGCCGGCCGGAGGCGGAGCTGACCAGGGACGGAGGCTGAGCCGCCGGGCGCGGAGCGGGCCGCGGGCGGGCGGGGACGGGTGCCGCCGGGGACTGTCGGTGGGCTGGCGTAGGCTGAATCGGTAAGTGCTCACCCCCGCCGAAGGGACCGCCCGGTGACCGAGAACGCCGACCTTGCGACCGTGGACGTCGCCGCCGTGCTCGACCGTGCGGCGGCCGGCGGGCGGATCAGCCCCGAGGAGGCGCTGGAGCTCTACCGGCACGCCCCGCTGCACGCCCTCGGCAGCGCCGCCGACGCCGTGCGCCGCCGCCGCTACGCCGGCACGGAGCACATCGCCACGTACATCATCGAGCGCAACATCAACTACACGAACCTGTGCGTCACCGCGTGCAAGTTCTGCGCCTTCTACGCCGCGCCCAAGGACACCGAGAAGGGCTGGACCCGCGACCTCGACGACATCCTGCGCCGGTGCGCGGAGACCGTCGAGCTGGGCGGCACCCAGATCATGTTCCAGGGCGGCCACCACCCGGACTTCGGCGTCGAGTACTACGAGGAGAACTTCGCCGCGATCAAGAAGGCCTTCCCGGAGCTCGTCATCCACTCCCTCGGCGCGTCCGAGGTCGAGCACATGGCGCGCATCTCCAAGGTCTCGGTCGAGGAGGCGATCACCCGCATCCACGCCGCCGGCCTCGACTCCTTCGCGGGCGCCGGCGCGGAGCTGCTGCCCGCCCGCCCGCGCAAGGCCATCGCCCCCCTGAAGGAGAGCGGCGAGCGCTGGCTGGAGATCATGGAGATCGCGCACGGCCTGGGCGTCGAGTCCACGTCCACGATGCTCATGGGCACCGGCGAGACCAACGCCGAGCGCATCGAGCACCTGCGCATGATCCGCGACGTGCAGGACCGGACGGGCGGCTTCCGCGCGTTCATCCCGTACACGTACCAGCCGGAGAACAACCACCTCAAGGGCCGCACCCAGGCCACGCTCTTCGAGTACCTGCGGATGATCGCCATCGCCCGCCTCTTCCTCGACAACGTGGCCCACATCCAGGGCTCCTGGCTCACCACCGGCAAGGAGGTCGGCCAGCTCTCCCTGCACTACGGGGCGGACGACCTCGGCTCGATCATGCTGGAGGAGAACGTCGTCTCGTCGGCCGGCGCGAAGCACCGCTCCAACCGGCTGGAGATCATCGACCTGATCCGCAAGGCCGGCCGCGTCCCCGCCCAGCGTGCGACCACCTACGAGCACCTCGTCGTCCACGACGACCCGGCGAACGACCCGGTCGACGACCGCGTCGTCTCGCACATCTCCTCCACCGCGATCGCCGGCGGCACAGCCCACCCCGAGCTCAAGCTCCTCGACGCCAACTGAGGCGGGACGGGAGCGCGCGGCGGTGCGGACGATCCACGTCGCGGACGGCGGCCCGGCGGTCGCCGCCGACGGCGCGGTGATCGCGGCGGTCGGCCCGTACGACGAGGTCGCGGCCGCGTGCCCCGGTGCGCGGGTGCGCCGTTGGCCGGGCGTACTCGGCCCCGGCCGGCTGTACGAGGGCAGCCTGCGCGCCCTCCTGGTGGACACCTTCCACCCCGACGCCCACCTCCCCGAGCGCCCCGACGACACCGGGGAGTCGGCCCGCCGCGGCATCCACACCCTGCTCGCCGCGGGCGTCACGGCCGTCGTCGACGACCTCCCGGGACCGGACACCCTCGCCCCCGCCGTCCGCGCCGCCCTCACCCGCTCGGGACTCCGCCGCGTCCCGGCGGGCCGGGCACCCCGCCTGGAAGCGGGCGCCCCCGCCGACCTGTCCGTCCACGACGCGGACGGCTGCGTGGTGACGGTCCTCGGCGGCCGCATGGTCCACCGCCGCCGCTGAGCCGGTACAGCGCCCGGCCCCCGCACCCCCGCGGCCTCCCGTCTCCGTGGCCCGCCACGCCCCCGTCGTCCCGCCGACCCGCCCGCCGCCCGCCGACGGCCGCCGCGCGCCTGCTTGAATGGGCCCGTGACCCGCGCATCCCTGGACAAGCAGCCGCACGAAGTCGCCTCGATGTTCGACGGCGTGGCGGCGAACTACGACCTGACCAACGACGTGCTCTCCCTCGGGCAGGCGCGGCTGTGGCGCAAGGAGGTCGCGAAGGCGGTCGACGCGCGGCCCGCGCAGAAGATCCTCGACCTCGCGGCCGGCACCGCGACCTCGTCGCTGCCGTTCGCGGCGAGCGGCGCGTACGTGGTGCCGTGCGACTTCTCGCTCGGCATGCTGCGGGTGGGCAAGCGCCGCAACCCGTGGCTGCCGGTGACGGCCGGCGACGCGACCCGGCTGCCGTTCCGGGACGACGCCTTCGACGCGGTGACGATCTCGTTCGGGCTGCGCAACGTGCAGGACACCCAGGGCGCGCTGCGGGAGCTGTACCGGGTGACGAAGCCGGGCGGGCGGGTCGTGATCTGCGAGTTCTCGCACCCGACCTGGGCCCCGTTCCGGACCGTCTACACCGAGTACCTGATGCGGGCGCTGCCCCCGGTCGCCCGCGCGGTGTCGTCCAACCCGGACGCGTACGTCTACCTCGCCGAGTCGATCCGTGCCTGGCCCGACCAGGCCGGGCTCGCGCGCGAGCTGCAGGGGGCCGGCTGGTCGGACGTGGCCTGGCGGAACCTGACCGGGGGCGTCGTCACCCTGCACCGGGGGACCAAGCAGGTCTGACCGGGGCCGAGGGGCCCCGGGCGGGGCCGGGCGCCGTGCGGGCGCCCGGGCACCGCGTGCGCCTACGCCCGGTCGACCGCCGGGGCCAGACCGTCGTCCGGCTCGTCCAGCGGCCGCTGCGGGGCCGGGCGCGGCTCGTCCAGCTCGACGCGGAGTCCGCCGTCCGGCGGGCCGGGCAGCCGGGGCTCGCGGACGCCGGCGCCGCCGCCGGGATCCTCGCCGCCGAAGTCGAACCACACGGTGACGACCGCGCCCCAGGGCACGTACACACCGGGCTCGGGGTACTGGCGGACGACGTACTCGAGGGAGAGCCCGGGCAGATCGGGCGTGGTCGGCGACTCCAGGACCAGATCGCGCTCGGCGGCGGCCTCACGCGCGTCCAGCGCGACCATCCCGACGAACTTCGGGACCTTCACCTCAGGTACCTCGGGCACCTCAGGTACCTCGGATGGTTCTCGCATAGTGCCTCATCCCCAACCGTACGTACTCGAAGGGTACGGGCCGCGACCCGTCGCCCGGAAGTCCGGCGCTCCCCGTCGCGTGCCCGCCGGGCCGCCGCCGTACGCCTCCCGCGCCCCCGACGCGCGCGCCCCCGGAGCCCCGGCCGGTGCGGGCGGGGGCCGGACCGTGCCCGTTCCGCGGACGGCGCGACCGGCTGAATAGACTTGTCGCAGTCCCAGTGCCGCGGCCCTGTCGCGCGTACGCCGATTCCGAGCCCTCGGGGGTCCACGCCGTGACCGAGCTCCTGTCCGAACACACCGCAGATGTGATCGTCGTCGGGGCCGGTCCCGCCGGGTCCACGACGGCGTACTACCTCGCCAAGGCGGGGCTCGACGTGCTGCTCCTGGAGAAGACCGCCTTCCCGCGCGAGAAGGTGTGCGGCGACGGTCTGACGCCGCGGGCCACCAAGCAGCTGGTGTCGATGGGCATCGACATCTCCGAGGAGGCCGGCTGGCTCCGCAACAAGGGCCTGCGGATCATCGGCGGCGGGGTCCGCCTCCAGCTCGACTGGCCCGACCTCGCCTCGTACCCGGACTACGGCCTGGTCCGCAAGCGCGACGACTTCGACGAGCAGCTCGCCCGGCAGGCCCAGAAGGCCGGCGCGCGCCTCTACGAGCGCTGCAACGTCGGCGAGCCGATCCGCGACGAGCGCACCGGCCGGATCACCGGCGTGCACGCGAAGCTCGGCGAGGAGAAGCTCCCCGTCACCTTCCACGCCCCGCTCGTCGTCGCCGCCGACGGCAACTCCACCCGGCTGTCGCTCGCCATGGGCCTGCACCGCCGAGAGGACCGCCCCATGGGCGTCGCCGTGCGCACCTACTTTCAGTCGCCGCGCCACGACGACGACTACCTGGAGTCCTGGCTGGAGCTGTGGGACCGCCGCGGCGAGCAGGACCGGCTGCTGCCCGGCTACGGCTGGATCTTCGGGATGGGTGACGGCACGTCCAACGTCGGCCTCGGCATCCTGAACTCGTCCTCCGCGTTCAAGGAGCTCGACTGGCGCGAGGTCCTGAAGGCGTGGTGCGCCTCGATGCCGGAGGACTGGGGCTTCACCCCGGACAACATGACCACCCCGATCCGCGGCGCGGCCCTCCCCATGGCGTTCAACCGCCAGCCGCACTACACCAAGGGCCTGCTCCTGGTCGGCGACGCCGGCGGCCTGGTCAACCCGTTCAACGGCGAGGGCATCGCCTACGCGATGGAGTCCGGCCAGATCGCCGCGGACGTCATCGTCCAGGCCCACGCCCGCGCGACCGACGCCCAGCGCGAGCTGGCGCTCCAGAACTACCCGCGCATCCTCAAGGAGACCTACGGCGGCTACTACACGCTCGGCCGCGCCTTCGTGAAGCTGATCGGCAACCCGAAGGTCATGAAGATCGCGGCCCAGCGCGGCCTGACCCATCCGGTCCTCATGCGCTTCACCCTCAAGATGCTCGCCAACCTCACCGACCCGACGGGCGGCGACGCGATGGACCGCATCATCAACGGCCTGAGCAAGGTCGCGCCGAAGGCCTGAACCGCATCTGGTGCGGGGGCGCTCCCGCGCCCCGGCACCGCACGGCCGAGGGCCGCCGTCTCCGAGCGGGGAGACGGCGGCCCTCAGGTGTGTCCGGGTGTCGCGCCGGGTGTGCTGACCGGGGGGAGCGGGTCAGAGGACGCGGACCGCGCCGGTCGGCGGGTCGTAGTCCAGGCTGGCCTGGACGGTGCCGGTGCCCGGGTTCTGGGCGCCGACGAACTGGCCGCCGCCCACGTAGATCGCGGTGTGGTACGCGCTGCCGGCGGAGCCCCAGTAGAGGATGTCGCCGGGCTGGAGGTTGTCGAGGCCGACCTGGGTGCCCGCGGTCGACTGGCTCTGCGAGACGCGCGGCAGGCTGACGCCGGCCTGCTGGTAGGCGGCCTGGACGAGGCCCGAGCAGTCCCACGAGTTCGGGCCGGTGCCGCCGGAGACGTACGCGTCGCCGATCTGCGCCTTGGCGAAGGCGACCACGGCGGCGGCGGAGCCGGAGGCGACGGAGGAGCTGCCGGAGTCGGAGGACGAACCGGCGGACGTGCCCGAGCCGTTCGAGGCCGGCGCGGCGGCGCTGAGGGTCGTGCGGGCCTCGGAGCGGGAGGCGCGCTCGGCGGCGGCCTCCTTCGCGGCGGCCTCGCGCGCCTCGGCGGCGGCCTCGGCCTTCTGGCGGGCCTCCTCGGCCGCCTTCTCGGCCTTGGTGTGCGCCTTCTTCGCGTCCTTGGCGGCCTGGGTGGCGGCGGCGTCCTGCTGCGCCTGCCGGGCCTGGACGTCGATGGCGTCCGCGGCGGTCTGGGTGGCCGTCGCCGACCGCGCCGTGAAGGAGGCGAGTTCGGAGGTCAGCGTCGGCATCTCTATGGTCTCGGTCACCGGCTCCGAGGCGTTCGCGGGGCCGGCCGCGCCGGTCACGGCGAGGGTGCTGAGGACGCCGCCGGCCACGCTGGAGGCGATGGCGCGCTTGGCGCCGGCACGGCTGGGCTTCCGGTGGCGGGGCGTGTGAGCGGTGTGGGACATGGGACAACCGGTATCAAGGCTTCCGGGACGAGCTCAAGAAACGTGTGGTGCGCCACAGTTGGCCGTGTTCACAGCCGCAGCCGAAGATCACCCCTCTTTATTGCCGCCTTATCGGGAATTTCGGGCATTGTGAATTGCCGCTGTGAGCACGGGGTTTCAACATAATGTCCGAAATGGCCGCGTCCTACCACCGATTGAGGAGCTTGGCCAAGCCCGCTTTTCGCGGGCCGCCGGAGGCGTGGCGCAGGTCACGAAACCGAAACGGTCGCCACCCGTGACCCCGCCCGGCGCGCGCCCCCGCACCACCCCGCCGCACTCCGGTCACCACCCCGCCGCCCCGCCCTCACCGCTTCTCCACGCCTCCCCGCGGGGCCGCGCGGACAAACGTCCCGTCTTGTCCGGTACGCGTCCGCCGTGCGCCGCCCGCCTGCACCGCTCGTGAACGTGAGCACGCGCACGAGCGGGGGTGCGGCGAGAGGGGTGGGACGACCTCCGGGCGCCGGCCGGACCCCGGCCGGCGCACCTCGCGGAAGCGGTCCGAGGGCCTATACCAGCCTCCCCGGTCCAGCTCCAATTTGCTTGAACGTCGTACTCTTGGTAGAGAACGCACGTCCCCGACCTGCAGTTTCTCGTCCGAATGTCACCTCTCGTGATCACTTCGGAGCTTCCGGTGCGTAGCTCACCGCTCATCCGGCTTCATGATCCTTCGTCAGGTGGCCGAGATCACAAAGTCGCTCCCCCACCCCGTGTCGCAGATCACAGACGGACAGGCATAGGATGCACGGCAGTTGGGCTTGTGACGTGCTTCACAAAAGCACGATCTTCGACGTCCGCACCGGTGCAAGGCGCCGGCCGCGGACGGGGAGAAGGGCCCGGCGCCGCCGATGCAGTCAGTGCCGACTGAGAGGAGCGAGGACTGGTGAACGCGTACGTGCCCATCCTCGTACTGGGAGCCCTCGGGGCAGGCTTTGCGATCTTCTCCGTGGCCGCGGCCGCGCTGATCGGACCGAAGCGCTACAACCGGGCCAAGCTCGAAGCCTACGAGTGCGGAATCGAGCCGACCCCGACCCCGGCCGGTGGCGGACGGTTCCCGATCAAGTACTACCTGACGGCGATGCTCTTCATCATCTTCGATATCGAGATCGTCTTCCTCTACCCCTGGGCCGTGAGCTTCGACGCCCTGGGGCTGTTCGGGCTCGTGGAGATGCTGCTCTTCGTGCTCACCGTCTTCGTCGCCTACGCCTACGTCTGGCGGCGCGGCGGCCTGGAATGGGACTGAAGGGCTGAGGGACAGACACCATGGGCATCGAAGAGAAACTCCCGAGCGGCTTTCTGCTCACCACCGTCGAACAGGCCTCGGGCTGGGTACGCAAGTCCTCCCTCTTCCCCGCGACCTTCGGCCTCGCCTGCTGCGCGATCGAGATGATGACGACCGGCGCCGGCCGCTACGACCTGGCCCGCTTCGGCATGGAGGTCTTCCGCGGCTCGCCGCGCCAGGCCGACCTGATGATCGTCGCCGGCCGGGTCAGCCAGAAGATGGCGCCGGTCGTCCGCCAGGTCTACGACCAGATGGCGAACCCCAAGTGGGTCATCTCGATGGGCGTCTGCGCGTCCTCGGGCGGCATGTTCAACAACTACGCGATCGTCCAGGGCGTCGACCACATCCTCCCGGTCGACATCTACCTGCCCGGCTGCCCGCCGCGGCCCGAGGCGCTGATGGACGCGATCCTCAAGCTCCACCAGAAGATCCAGGGCGGCAAGCTCGGCGTCAACGCGGAGGAAGCGGCCCAGGAGGCCGAGCAGGCCGCGCTCACCGCGCTCCCGCTGATCGAGATGAAGGGGCTGCTCCGGTGAGCGAGGAGTTCAACGGCCGCACCGGCCCCGAGGCCCTCCCCGCGCAGCGCGGCGACGCCGGCGACGAGGTCATCGGCGTCCGCAAGGGCATGTTCGGCGCGAACAACGGCGGCGACACCAGTGGTTACGGCGGACTGGTCCGCACCGTCGCCCTGCCCGGCGCCTCGTCCCGGCCCTACGGCGGCTGGTTCGACGAGGTCGCCGACGAGTTCGAGGGCGCGCTGGAGGAGCAGGGACTCGTCCCGGAGAACGTCATCGACCGGACGGTCGTCGACCGCGGAGAGCTGACGTTCCACATCGAGCGCGAGCACCTGCTCACCGCCGCACGGACGCTGCGCGACGACCCCGCGCTGCGGTTCGAGCTGTGTACGGGCGTCTCCGGGGTCCACTTCCCAGGAGACAAGGGCCGCGAGCTGCACGCCGTCTACCACCTGCGCTCGCTGACCCACAACCGGCTGATCCGGCTCGAGGTCACCGCCCCGGACGCCGACCCGCACCTCCCGTCGCTGGTCAGCGTGTACCCGACCAACGACTGGCACGAGCGCGAGACGTACGACTTCTTCGGGATCGTCTTCGACGGGCATCCGGCGCTGACCCGGATCATGATGCCGGACGACTGGCAGGGCTTCCCGCAGCGCAAGGACTACCCGCTCGGCGGTATCGCCGTCGAGTACAAGGGCGCCCAGATCCCGGCTCCGGACCAGCGGAGGTCGTACTCGTGACCACACCACCCACAACTCCCCGCGAGACCACCGAGGGCAGCGTCTACACCGTCACCGGCGGCGACTGGGACGAGCTGGCCGAGTCGGTGACCAAGGCCGACGACGAGCGGATCGTCGTCAACATGGGCCCCCAGCACCCCTCCACGCACGGCGTGCTGCGGCTGATCCTGGAGATCGACGGCGAGACCGTCACCGAGGCCCGCTGCGGCATCGGCTACCTGCACACGGGCATCGAGAAGAACCTCGAGTACCGCACGTGGACGCAGGGCACCACCTTCGTCACGCGCATGGACTACCTGACGTCGTTCTACAACGAGACGGCGTACTGCCTGGGCGTCGAGAAGCTGCTCGGCATCGAGGACCAGATCCCCGACCGGGCGTCCGTCATCCGCGTGCTGCTCATGGAGCTGAACCGGATCTCCTCGCACCTGGTGTGCATCGCCACCGGCGGCATGGAGCTCGGCGCGACCACGATCATGATCTACGGCTTCCGCGATCGTGAACTCGTTCTCGATCTCTACGAGCTGATCACCGGCCTGCGCATGAACCACGCGTTCATCCGCCCCGGCGGGCTCGCCCAGGACCTCCCGGCGGGCGCGCTGGAGAAGCTGCGCGAGTTCGTGAGGACGATGAAGAAGAACCTCCCGGAGTACGACAAGCTCGCCACCGGGAACCCGATCTTCAAGGCGCGCATGCAGGACGTCGGCTACCTGGACCTGACCGGGGCGATGGCGCTCGGCGCCACCGGCCCGATCCTTCGCTCCGCCGGCCTCCCCTTCGACCTCCGCAAGGCGCAGCCGTACTGCGGCTACGAGACGTACGACTTCGAGGTGCCGACGTCCGACACCTGCGACGCGTACGGGCGGTTCCTGATCCGCCTGGAGGAGATGCGGCAGTCGCTGCGGATCGTCGAGCAGTGCCTGGACCGGCTGAGCCCGACGGGCCCGGTCATGGTCGCGGACAAGAAGATCGCCTGGCCGGCGCAGCTGGCCATCGGCGCGGACGGGCTCGGCAACTCGCTCGACCACATCAAGACCATCATGGGCACCTCCATGGAGGCCCTGATCCACCACTTCAAGCTGGTGACCGAGGGCTTCCGGGTCCCCGCCGGCCAGGCCTACGCCGCGGTCGAGTCGCCGAAGGGCGAACTCGGCGTGCACGTCGTCTCCGACGGCGGCACCCGCCCCTACCGGGTCCACTTCCGCGACCCGTCCTTCACCAACCTGCAGGCCATGGCGGCGATGTGCGAGGGCGGCCAGGTCGCCGACGTCATCGTCGCCGTCGCGTCCATCGACCCCGTGATGGGAGGCGTCGACCGGTGACCGCACCGACCGGAAACCAAGGCGTCAGCCTGGGCATGCCACAGCTGCCCGCCCCCGCCTACCCGGCCGACGTCCTCGCCCGGCTGGAGACGGACGGGCGCGAGATCGTCGCCCGCTACCCGGACTCCCGCTCGGCGCTGCTGCCGCTGCTGCACCTGGTGCAGTCCGAGGAAGGGCACGTCACCCGCACCGGGATGGCCTTCTGCGCGGAGTTCCTCGGCCTGACCACGGCCGAGGTCAACGCGGTGGCGACCTTCTACAGCATGTACCGGCGCAAGCCCTCGGGCGACTACCAGGTGGGCGTCTGCACCAACACGCTCTGCGCGGTGATGGGCGGCGACCAGATCTTCGACGAGCTGAAGGAGCACCTCGGCGTCGGCAACGGCGAGACCACCGAGGACGGCAAGGTCACCCTGGAGCACATCGAGTGCAACGCGGCCTGCGACTTCGCCCCGGTCGTGATGGTCAACTGGGAGTTCTTCGACAACCAGACGCCCGCCTCCGCCAAGGCGCTCGTGGACGACCTGCGGGCCGACCGCCCGGTCGAGCCCACCCGCGGCGCGCGGCTGTGCACGTTCAAGGACACCGCCCGCATCCTGGCCGGCTTCCCCGACCAGCGCCCCGGCGCGGTCGAGGAGTCCGGCGGGGCCGGCGCGGCCTCGCTCGCCGGACTCCGGCTCGCCAAGGGCGAGTCGGGCCCCACCCGGGTGGTCACCCAGCGCTCGCAGTCCGGCGACGAGGCCCCCGGCAGCCCGGCGGACAAGGGCGCGGAGCACCTCAGCGCGAACGACGCCGGCGAGCGCACCGCCGCCTCCGACCCGGCCAACCCCGCGGAGCCCGTGCACAAGGAGGGGGACAAGTGATGACCGTCGAATCCCCGGAGAAGCTGCTCTCCCCGGTGCTCTCCGCGTTCTGGGACGACCCCAGGTCGTGGACGCTGGAGACCTACCGCCGCCACGACGGCTACGAGGGCCTGCGCAAGGCGCTCGCGATGTCGCCGGACGACCTGATCGCGTACGTGAAGGACTCCGGTCTGCGCGGACGCGGCGGGGCCGGCTTCCCGACCGGCATGAAGTGGCAGTTCATCCCGCAGGGCGACGGCAAGCCGCACTACCTCGTCGTCAACGCCGACGAGTCCGAGCCCGGCACCTGCAAGGACATCCCCCTCCTCTTCGCCAACCCGCACAGCCTGATCGAGGGCATCGTCATCGCCTGCTACGCGATCCGGTCCTCGCACGCGTTCATCTACCTGCGCGGCGAGGTCGTGCCCGTCCTGCGCAGACTGCACGAGGCCGTCCGCGAGGCGTACGAGGCGGGCTACCTGGGCGAGAACGTCCTCGGCAGCGGGCTCGACCTCGACATCACGGTGCACGCGGGCGCGGGCGCGTACATCTGCGGTGAGGAGACCGCGCTGCTCGACTCGCTGGAAGGCCGCCGTGGGCAGCCGCGGCTGCGTCCTCCCTTCCCCGCCGTCGCCGGTCTCTACGCGTGCCCCACTGTCGTGAACAACGTGGAGTCCATCGCGTCGGTTCCCGCGATCCTGAACCGTGGCAAGGACTGGTTCAAGTCGATGGGCAGCGAGAAGTCCCCCGGCTTCACGCTCTACTCGCTCAGCGGCCACGTCGCGGGTCCCGGCCAGTACGAGGCCCCGCTCGGCATCACGCTCCGCCAGCTCCTCGACATGAGCGGCGGGATGCGCCCCGGGCACCGCCTGAAGTTCTGGACCCCCGGCGGCTCCTCCACCCCGATGTTCACCGACGAGCACCTCGACGTCCCCCTGGACTACGAGGGCGTCGGCGCCGCCGGCTCAATGCTCGGCACCAAGGCGCTGCAGTGCTTCGACGAGACCACGTGCGTGGTCCGCGCGGTGACCCGGTGGACGGAGTTCTACGCCCACGAGTCCTGCGGCAAGTGCACTCCGTGCCGCGAAGGCACCTACTGGCTGGTCCAGTTGCTCCGCGACATCGAGGCCGGCAAGGGCTCGATCGACGACCTCGACAAGCTGAACGACATCGCCGACAACATCAACGGCAAGTCCTTCTGCGCCCTCGGCGACGGAGCCGCGTCGCCGATCTTCTCCTCGCTGAAGTACTTCCGCGAGGAGTACGAGCAGCACATCACGGGCCAGGGCTGCCCCTTCGACCCGGCCAAGTCGACCCTGTGGGCCGACGAGCACCAGGAGGTGAACGCATGACGGTGACCACGTCCGCCCCCTCGGGCGGCGGGGCAGCGGTCCCGCCGGAAGATCTCGTCGCGGTGACCATCGACGGGTTCGACATCCGGGTCCCCAAGGGCACCCTGGTGATCCGGGCCGCCGAGCTCCTCGGCATCGAGATCCCCCGCTTCTGCGACCACCCCCTCCTGGACCCGGTCGGCGCCTGCCGGCAGTGCATCGTCGAGGTCGAGGGCCAGCGCAAGCCGATGGCGTCCTGCACCATCACCTGCACCGACGGCATGGTGGTGCGGACCCAGCTGACCAGCCCCGTCGCCGAGAAGGCGCAGCACGGGGTGATGGAGCTGCTGCTCATCAACCACCCGCTGGACTGCCCGGTCTGCGACAAGGGCGGCGAGTGCCCGCTGCAGAACCAGGCGATGTCCCACGGGCAGGCCGACTCCCGCTTCGAGGGGCGCAAGCGCACCTACGAGAAGCCGGTGCCGATCTCCCAGCAGGTGCTCCTGGACCGCGAGCGGTGCGTGCTGTGCGCGCGCTGCACCCGCTTCTCCAACCAGGTGGCCGGCGACCCGATGATCGAGCTGATCGAGCGCGGTGCGCTCCAGCAGGTCGGCACCGGGGACGGCGACCCGTTCGAGTCGTACTTCTCCGGCAACACCATCCAGATCTGCCCGGTCGGCGCGCTCACCTCGGCCGCCTACCGCTTCCGCTCCCGCCCCTTCGACCTGGTCTCCGCGCCGAGCGTGTGCGAGCACTGCGCGGGCGGCTGCGCGACCCGCACCGACCACCGGCGCGGCAAGGTCGTCCGGCGGCTCGCGGCGGACGACCCGGAGGTCAACGAGGAGTGGCTCTGCGACAAGGGCCGCTTCGGGTTCCGCTACGCGCAGCAGCGTGACCGCCTGGACACGCCCCTCGTGCGCGACGCCGGGACCGGCGCCCTGGAGCCCGCCAGCTGGCCGGAGGCCCTGGAGGCCGCCGCCCGGGGGCTGCTCGGGGCGCGCGGCCGGGCCGGCGTCCTGACCGGCGGCCGGCTGACCGTCGAGGACTCCTACGCGTACGCCAAGTTCGCGCGGGTCGCCCTCGACACCAACGACATCGACTTCCGGGCCCGCCCGCACAGCGGCGAGGAGGCCGACTTCCTGGCCGCCCGGGTGGCCGGCCGCGGCCGGGACCTGGACGGCTCGGGCCTCACGTACACCCTCCTGGAGCAGGCCCCGGCCGTGCTCCTGGCGGGCATCGAGGCCGAGGAGGAGGCCCCGGGCGTCTTCCTGCGGCTGCGCAAGGCCCACCGCAAGCGCGGCCAGCGCACCTACGCGCTCGCCACCCACGCGACCCGCGGGCTGACCAAGGCGGGCGGCACCCTGCTGCCCGCCGCGCCCGGCACGGAGACCGAGTGGCTCGACGCGCTGGCCGGCGGCAGCGGCCTGGAGGCCGACGCCGAGGCGGCCGCGCAGGCGCTGCGCGAGAGCGGCGCGGTGATCGTCGTCGGCGAGCGGCTGGCGTCCGTCCCCGGCGCGCTCACCGCCGCCGTACGGGCCGCCGCGTCGACCGGGGCGCGGCTGGTGTGGATCCCGCGCCGCGCGGGCGAGCGCGGGGCCCTGGAGGCGGGGGCGCTCGCCGCCCTGCTGCCCGGCGGCCGCCCGGCCACCGACCCGCGCGCCCGCGAGGAGGTCGCCGCCCTGTGGCGGGTGCGCGAACTGCCGCACGGCTACGGGCGCGACACCGGCCAGATCCTGGAGGCCGCGACCACCGGCGAGCTGGGGGCGCTCGTCGTCGCCGGCGTCGAGGTCGCGGACCTGCCCGACCCGGCCCGCGCGCGGGCCGCCCTGGACGCGGTCGGCTTCCTGGTCTCCCTGGAGCTGCGGCCGAGCGAGGTGAGCGACCGCGCGGACGTCGTGTTCCCGGTCGCCGCCGTCGCCGAGAAGGCGGGCACCTTCCTCAACTGGGAGGGACGGGCCCGGATGTTCGAGGCGGCGCTCAAGCCCGAGCACATGACCCGCACCCTGCCGCCGACCGACACCCGCGTGCTGCACATGCTCGCCGACGCCATGGACACGCACCTCGCGCTGCCCGACGTCCGCGCGGTGCGCCGCGAGATCGACCGGCTCGGTCCCTGGGAGGGCCCGCGGGCCGGCGAGCCGCGCGAGCTGTCGGCCGCGCTGCCGAAGCCCGCCCCCGGAGAGGCGGTCCTCGCCGGCCACCGGCTGCTGCTCGACCAGGGCCGGCTCCAGGAGGGCGACAAGGCCCTGGAGGGCACCCGGCACGCCGCCCTCGCCCGCCTCTCGGAGGCCACCGCCGCCGAGGCGGGGGTCGCGGACGGCGAGCTGCTGACCGTCGCGGGCTCCGCCGGCACCGTGACCCTGCCGCTGCGGGTGACCGCCATGCCCGACCGGGTGGTCTGGCTGCCGCTCAACTCCCGCGGCGACGGCGTGTACTCCGATCTCGGCTCCCGCACCGGCGAGGTCGTGCGGCTCGCCGCCGCCGAGCCCGCGCCCGCGCCGATCGAGACACCGGAGGTGTCCGCGTGATGTCCCTCGCCGCACTCCCGCTCGCCGCGGCAGACCCGGCGTACCTGGCGGCGGAAGACCTGTCGGTGTTCGGCACGGACCCCTGGTGGCTCGTCGCGGTCAAGGCCGTCTTCTGCTTCGCGTTCCTGATGGTGACGGTGCTCTTCTCCATCGTGTGGGAGCGCAAGGTCGTCGCCTGGATGCAGCTGCGCATCGGCCCCAACCGGCACGGTCCCTGGGGGCTGCTGCAGTCCCTCGCCGACGGCATCAAGCTGATGCTTAAGGAGGACCTGGTCGTCAAGCGCGCCGACAAAGTCGTCTACGTCCTGGCGCCGGTCGTCGCCGCGATCCCGGCGTTCATGGCCATCGCGGTCATCCCCTTCGGACCGGCCGGCAACGAGGTCTCGATCTTCGGCACCCGCACCGCGCTGCAGCTCACCGACCTGCCGATCGCGATGCTCTACGTCCTCGCGGTCGCCTCGGTCGGCATCTACGGCATCGTGCTGGCCGGCTGGTCCTCGGGCTCGACGTACCCGCTGCTCGGCGGACTGCGCTCCTGCGCGCAGATGATCTCCTACGAGATCGCCATGGGAGCCGCCTTCGCGTCGGTGTTCCTGTACTCGGGGTCCATGT
Organism: Streptomyces sp. NPDC060194; assembly: GCF_042728285.1. Taxonomy (NCBI): domain Bacteria; kingdom Bacillati; phylum Actinomycetota; class Actinomycetes; order Kitasatosporales; family Streptomycetaceae; genus Streptomyces; species Streptomyces sp. NPDC060194. The sequence continues at coordinate 41,761 of NZ_JBHWZH010000001.1, forward strand.
CGACCTCCGCGATCGTCGACGCCCAGGCGGACCGCTGGTTCGTCGTCCTGCTGCCGGTCTCGTTCATCATCTACGTGGTGACGATGGTCGGGGAGACCAACCGGGCGCCGTTCGACATGCCGGAGTCCGAGGGCGACCTCGTCGGCGGCTTCAACACCGAGTACTCGTCGATCAAGTTCGCGATGTTCATGCTCGCCGAGTACGTCAACATGGTGACCGTCTCGGCGGTGGCCGTGACGCTGTTCCTCGGCGGCTGGCGGGCCCCGTACCCGGTCTCGACGTTCTGGGAGGGCGCGAACCACGGCTGGTGGCCGATGCTCTGGTTCGTCGTCAAGGTCCAGCTGCTGCTGTTCTTCTTCATCTGGCTGCGCGGCTCGCTGCCGCGGGTCCGCTACGACCAGCTGATGAAGCTCGGCTGGAAGGTGCTCATCCCGGTCTCGCTGGTCTGGCTGATGATGGTCGCCACCGTGCGCACCCTGCGCGACGAGGGCTACGACTTCTCGCAGATCGTGCTCTACGTCTGCGGAGCCGTCGTCGGCCTGCTGCTCGTCCTGTGGGTGGTCGACATCCTCCGCGACCGGAAGGCGGCCGCCGAACCGAGGCCCGGGCCTGCCGAGTTCGACCCGATGGCGGGCGGGTTCCCCGTCCCGCCGCTGCCCGGGCAGACCCTCCCGCCGGTGCCCAGGCGCCGCTCGCGGCAGGAGCGGGAGCTCGTTGTCAGTGGTGCCCCCGATACTGAGAGTGACCGTGACGGAAAGGGGGTGGCCGGAGATGTCTGAGCAGGACGGGCGCGGTGAGGTGCAGCGCCGGGAGCCCGAGCAGGGCATGAGCACCGCCAGTGACAAGTTCATGAACCCGGTGGCCGGTTTCGGCGTGACCTTCAAGGCCATGTTCAAGAAGCGGCTGACCGAGCAGTACCCGGAGACGCCGAAGGAGACGGCGCCGCGCTTCCACGGCCGGCACCAGCTCAACCGGCACCCCGACGGTCTGGAGAAGTGCGTCGGCTGCGAGCTGTGCGCATGGGCCTGTCCCGCCGACGCGATCTACGTCGAGGGCGCGGACAACACCGAGGAGGAGCGCTACTCGCCCGGCGAGCGGTACGGCCGGGTCTACCAGATCAACTACGCCCGCTGCATCCTGTGCGGGCTGTGCGTCGAGGCCTGCCCGACCCGGGCGCTCACCATGACGAACGACTTCGAGCTCGCCAACACCACCCGCGCCAGCCTCATCTACACCAAGGACGAGCTGCTGGCGGGCCTGGAGGAGGGCATGGTCGAGGCCCCGCACTCGATCTTCCCCGGCACCGACGAGCAGGACTACTACCGCGGACTCGTCACGAAGGCCGCCCCCGGCACCGAGCGCCAGGTCCCCGCCTCGCGCGGCGAGGGCGTCTACCCGAAGGACGAGCCCGCGCCCGACGCAGGCACGATCGCCCACAAGGGAACGGGGGCCCACGCGTGAACGCGATGACCTCCACCGGGGAAGCCGTCCAGTTCTGGGTCCTCGGCACCGTCGCCGTCATCGGCGCGCTGTGCACGATCCTGATGCGGCGCGCCGTCCACAGCGCGCTCTGCCTGGCCGGGACCATGATCATCCTCGCGGTGTTCTACCTGGCCAACGGGGCGTACTTCCTGGGCGTCGTGCAGATCGTCGTCTACACCGGCGCGATCATGATGCTGTTCCTCTTCGTCGTCATGCTGGTCGGCGTCACCGCCGCCGACTCGCTGACCGAGACCCTCAAGGGGCAGCGCTGGATGGCCGCCCTCTGCGGGCTCGGCTTCGGCGTCCTGCTCATCGGCGGCATCGGCAACGCCTCGCTGACCACTTTCAGCGGCCTCGGCGCGGCCAACGCCCGCTACGGGGGCAACGTCGAGGGCCTCGCCCAGAAGATCTTCACCACCTACGTCTTCGCCTTCGAGATCACCGGCGCGCTCCTGATCACCGCCGCCGTCGGCGCGATGGTGCTCACCCACAAGGAGCGCACGGAGCGCGCGCTGAACCAGCGCGAGCAGGCCGTCCGCCGCATCCGCGAGGGCAAGCACCTGCCGCCGCTCCCCGCCCCCGGCGTCTACGCCCGGCACAACGCGGTGGACGTCCCCGGCCTGCTGCCCGACGGCACGCCGGCCGACCTGACCGTCATGCAGACCCTGCGGCAGCGCGGCCAGATCCGGGACGTGTCCCAGGAGGCGCTGGAGGACCTCAGGGCGCTGGAGCAGCGCGCGGAGGAGCGGCTCGGCCGCGACCGGCCGCCGCGACCGGCCGGACGGTCCGGTGCTTCCGGAGCGTCCGGTGCGGACGCCGCCGACCGCTCCCCGAAGGACTCGCGCGCAGAGGGGGTCTCCCAGTGAACCCGGTCAACTACCTCTACCTGGCCGCCCTGTTGTTCACCATCGGCGCCGCCGGTGTCCTCATCAGGCGCAACGCCATCGTGGTGTTCATGTGCGTCGAGCTGATGCTCAACGCCTGCAATCTGGCGTTCGTCGCCTTCTCCCGCATGCACGGCAATCTCGACGGGCAGGTCATCGCGTTCTTCGTGATGGTCGTGGCCGCCGCGGAGGTCGTGGTCGGGCTGGCGATCATCGTGTCGCTGTTCCGTTCCCGCCACTCGGCCTCGGTCGACGACGCCAGCCTGATGAAGCTCTGAGGGGTCGCTGAATCGTGGAGAACCTGATCGCGCTGCTGGTAGCGGCGCCCTTGCTCGGAGCGGCGGTGCTGCTGTGCGGCGGCCGCCGGCTCGACCGCGCGGGCCACTGGCTCGGCACCCTGCTCGCCGCCGCCTCCTTCGCCGTCGGCGCGGTGCTCTTCCTCGACATGCTCGGCCGGGACGCGGAGGACCGGGCGCTGCACCAGCACCTGTTCAGCTGGATCCCGGTCGGCGACTTCCGTGCGGACGTCGCCTTCCAGCTCGACCAGCTGTCGATGACGTTCGTGCTGCTCATCACCGGCGTCGGCACGCTCATCCACGTGTACTCGATCGGGTACATGGAGCACGACGAGCGCCGCCGGCGCTTCTTCGGCTACCTGAACCTGTTCCTCGCGTCGATGCTGGTCCTGGTCCTCGCGGACAACTACCTGCTGCTGTACGTCGGCTGGGAGGGCGTCGGCCTCGCCTCGTTCCTCCTGATCGGCTTCTGGCAGCACAAGCCCAGCGCGGCCACCGCCGCGAAGAAGGCCTTCCTGGTCAACCGGGTCGGCGACGTGGGCCTGTCGATCGCGATCATGCTGATGTACACGACCTTCGGGACGTTCGCCTTCACGGCGGTCGACGAGGAGGTCGGCGGCGCCGGCGAGGGCGTGCTCACCGGCATCGGCCTGATGCTGCTGCTTGCCGCCTGCGGCAAGTCCGCCCAGGTGCCGCTGCAGTCCTGGCTCGGCGACGCGATGGAGGGCCCGACCCCGGTCTCGGCCCTCATCCACGCCGCCACCATGGTCACCGCGGGCGTCTACCTGATCACCCGCTCCGGCGCGGTCTTCGACGCCGCCCCCGACGCGCAGACCGCCGTCGTCGTGGTCGGCGCGGTGACGCTCCTGTTCGGTGCGATCGTCGGTTGCGCCAAGGACGACATCAAGAAGGCGCTGGCCGGCTCCACGATGTCGCAGATCGGCTACATGATCCTGGCCGCCGGGCTCGGCCCGATCGGCTACGCCTTCGCGATCATGCACCTGGTCACGCACGGCTTCTTCAAGGCCGGGCTCTTCCTCGGCGCCGGCTCGGTCATGCACGGCATGAACGACGAGGTCGACATGCGGAAGTACGGGGGCCTGCGGAAGTACATGCCGGTCACCTTCGTCACCTTCGGCCTCGGCTACCTCGCGATCATCGGCTTCCCGGGCCTGTCGGGCTTCTGGTCCAAGGACAAGATCATCGAGGCGGCGTTCTCGGCCGGCGGCGCCCAGGGCTGGATCCTCGGCGCGGTCACCCTCCTCGGCGCCGGGCTCACCGCGTACTACATGACGCGCGTGATGCTGCTGACGTTCTTCGGCGAGGAGCGGTGGCGCAACCGGCCGACGCCGTCCCCCGCCGACCCGGACGTCGAGCCCGCCGCCGAGACGGCCGGCGCGCACTCCGAGCCACACCCGCACGAGTCCCCGAAGTCCATGACCCTGCCGATGATCGTGCTCGCCTTCGGCTCGGTCTTCGCGGGCGGCCTGTTCAGCCTGAACGAGTCCTTCGTGAAGTGGCTGGAGCCGGTCACCGCCTACAAGCACGGGCACCCGCACCTGAGCGTCCCGGTCATCACCGGCCTCACCATGGTGGTCCTGCTGATCGGCGTCGGCGCCGCCTGGGCGATGTACGGCAGGAAGCCCGTCCCGCTGGTCGCCCCGCGCGGCAGCCTGCTCACCCGGGCCGCCCGCCGCGACCTGCTCCAGGACGACTTCAACCACGTCGTCCTCGTCCGCGGCGGCGAGCACCTCACCCGGTCGCTCGTCTACGTCGACCACTCGCTGGTCGACGGCGTCGTCAACGGCACGGCGGCCTCGGTCGGCGGGCTCTCCGGGCGGCTGCGCAAGCTCCAGAACGGCTACGCCAGGTCGTACGCCGTCTCGATGTTCGGAGGTACGGCGGTGCTGATCGCCGCGACCCTGCTGATGAGGGCGGTGTGACCCAGATGTCGTTCCCTCTGCTCACGGCCACGGCGGCGCTCCCCGCGCTCGGCGCGATCGCCGTCGCGGCGGTCCCGGCGGCCCGCCGCACGGCGGCCAAGTACCTGGCCCTCGCGGTCTCGCTGGGCACCCTGGTGCTCGCCGTGCTGATCGCCGTCCGCTTCGAACCCGGCGGCGACCGCTTCCAGCTCACCGAGTCGCACGCCTGGATCGCCGAGTTCGGCGTCCGCTACGAGCTGGGCGTCGACGGCATCGGCGTCGCGATGCTGCTGCTCACCGCGGTGCTCATCCCGTTCGTCATCCTGGCCGGCTGGCACGACGCCGATCCCCTGGAGACCAAGAGCACCCGCTGGCGGCCCACCCAGGGCTTCTTCGCCCTGATCCTCGCCGTCGAGGCGATGGTGGTCCTCTCCTTCGAGGCCACCGACGTCTTCCTCTTCTACATCCTCTTCGAAGCCATGCTCATCCCGATGTACTTCCTCATCGGCGGCTTCGGCGACCGGGCGCACTCCGGCACCGAGGAGAACGCGGCGGCCCAACGCTCCTACGCGGCCGTGAAGTTCCTGCTCTACAACCTCATCGGCGGCCTGATCATGCTGGCCGCCGTCATCGGCCTCTACGTCGTCGAGGGGACGTTCTCGCTGACCGAGATCGCCGCCAACGACACGGGGATGGCGACGAACACCGAGCGGCTGCTGTTCCTGGGCTTCATGTTCGCCTTCGCGATCAAGGCCCCGCTCTGGCCGCTGCACACCTGGCTGCCGAACGCGATGGGGGAGTCGACCACCCCGGTCGCCGTCCTCATCACCGCGGTCGTCGACAAGGTCGGCACCTTCGCGATGCTCCGCTTCTGCCTCGGCCTGTTCCCGAACGCCAGCGAGTGGGCCACGCCCGTCATCCTGGTGCTCGCGCTGGTCAGCATCGTCTACGGCGCCCTGGTCGCCGTCGGTCAGCGGGACATCAAGCGGCTCGTGGCGTACGCGTCGATCTCGCACTTCGGGTTCATCGTCATGGGCATCTTCGTGATGACCGTGCAGGGCCAGTCCGGCGCGACGCTCTACATGGTCAACCACGGCATCTCCACGGCCGCGATGATGCTGGTCGCCGGCTTCCTGATCTCCCGGCGCGGCTCGCGGCTCATCGCGGACTACGGCGGGGTGCAGAAGGTGGCCCCGGTCCTGGCGGGCACGTTCCTCATCGGCGGGCTCGCGACCTTGTCGCTGCCCGGACTCGCCCCGTTCGTCAGCGAGTTCCTGGTCCTCGTCGGCACCTTCAAGGTCTACCCGGTGATCGGGATCATCGCGACCTCCGGCATCGTCCTCGCCGCGCTCTACGTCCTGGTGCTCTACCAGCGCACCATGACGGGACCGGTGAAGGCGCAGGTGGAGGGCATGCCCGACCTCAAGGCCCGTGAGCTGCTGGTGGTCGCCCCGCTGATCGCACTGCTGATCTTCCTGGGCGTCTTCCCGAAGCCGCTGACGGACATCGTCAACCCGGCCGTGACGCACACCGTGTCCGACGCGGAGAAGAAGGACTACGACGCAGTGGAGGCGGCCAAGTGAGCGCGACCCGATCCGCTGTCCACAGCCTGTGGACACTCGCCGCCGAACCGGGGACGAAGTTCGAGACCCCGAAGATCGAGTACGGGCAGCTCGCCCCGACCCTGATCATCGTCGGGGCGGCGATCCTCGGCATCCTGGTCGAGGCCTTCGTCCCGCGGAAGGCCCGCTACCTCACCCAGGTCGCCCTCGCGATCGCCGCGCTCGGCGTCGCCTTCGCGGCCGTGGTCAAGCTCGCGGCCGACGGCTACGCCACGGACGAGGCGAACATCGCGGCCATGGGCGCGATCGCCGTCGACGGCCCCGCGCTGTTCCTGCAGGGCACGATCCTGCTGGCCTCGGTCGTCGCCGTCCTCACCTTCGCCGAGCGGCGGCTCGACCCCGAGGCGCACGGCAACCGGGTCGACTCCTTCGTCGCCCAGGCCGCGTCCGTGCCCGGCAGCGAGAGCGAGAAGGCCGCGGTCCGAGCCGGGTTCACCACCACCGAGGTCTTCCCGCTCGCGCTGTTCGCGGTGGCCGGCATGCTGGTCTTCCCGGCCGCCGACGACCTCCTGACGCTCTTCATCGCCCTGGAGGTCTTCTCCCTCCCGCTGTACCTGCTCTGCGCCCTGGCCCGCCGCCACCGGCTCATGTCGCAGGAGGCCGCGGTCAAGTACTTCCTGCTCGGGGCGTTCTCCTCCGCGTTCATGCTCTTCGGGATCGCGCTCCTGTACGGGTACTCGGGCTCGTTCGCCTACGCCGACATCGCCGCCGTCGTCGACGGCACCTCCGGAGCGACCACGCCCGTGCTCGCCCAGACCGCCGGCAACGACGCGCTGCTGCTCATCGGCGGCGCGATGGTCCTGATGGGCCTGCTGTTCAAGGTCGGCGCCGTCCCGTTCCACATGTGGACCCCGGACGTCTACCAGGGCGCTCCCACCCCGGTCACCGGCTTCATGGCCGCCGCCACCAAGGTCGCCGCCTTCGGCGCGCTGCTGCGGCTGCTCTACGTGGTCCTGCCGGGGCTGCGCTGGGACTGGCGGCCGGTGATGTGGGGCGTCGCGATCGTCACCATGCTGGCGGGCGCGATCATCGCGATCACCCAGACCGACATCAAGCGGCTGCTCGCCTACTCCTCGATCGCGCACGCCGGCTTCATCCTGGCCGGTGTGATCGCCACCAACCCCGACGGCGTCTCCTCGGTGCTCTTCTACCTGGGCGCGTACTCCTTCGTCACGATCGGCGCCTTCGCGGTCGTCACGCTGGTGCGCGACGCGGGCGGGGAGGCGACGCACCTGTCGAAGTGGGCGGGGCTCGGGCGGCGCTCGCCGCTGGTCGCTGCGGTCTTCGCGGTCTTCCTGCTGGCGTTCGCCGGCATTCCGCTGACCTCGGGGTTCACCGGGAAGTTCGCCGTGTTCAAGGCGGCGGCGGAGGGCGGCGCGGGAGCGCTCGTCGTGGTCGGTGTGATCTCCTCGGCGATCGCGGCGTTCTTCTACATCCGGGTGATCGTGCTGATGTTCTTCAGCGAGCCGAAGGCCGACGGGCCGACGGTGGCGGTGCCCAGCGTGTTCACCTCGACGGCGATCGCCGTCGGTGTGGCCGTCACGCTGGTCCTCGGCCTCGCCCCGCAGTACTTCCTCGACCTGGCAGGACAGGCGGGGGTCTTCATCCGCTGACCTGCGGTTCCTCCGCTCCGGAAGCCCGGCGCCCGCCCTCGCGGGACGCCGGGCTTCCGCATGCGGGTCCGAATTGTCAGTGCGGGGTCCTATGGTGGCGGAGTAGACAGCGAACGGTGAGTGACGGGTGAGTCCGGTACGGGGGACGGCGCGATGGACGGAACAGGTGTGGTGACGGTGCAGGACGGTCCGGCGGGACAGGCCGAGGGATCCGGGGGCGCCCCCGCCCGGAGCGAGGCGCTGGCGGTGCTGCACCGCGTCTTCGGCTACGACGCGTTCCGCGGCGAGCAGGAGGCCGTCATCGAGCAGGTGGTCGGCGGCGGCGACGCGGTCGTCCTGATGCCGACCGGCGGCGGCAAGTCGCTCTGCTACCAGATCCCGGCGCTGGTCCGCCCCGGCACCGGCGTGGTGGTCTCCCCGCTGATCGCGCTCATGCAGGACCAGGTCGACGCCCTGCGGGCGCTCGGCCTCCAGGCCGGCTTCCTCAACTCCACCCAGGACTTCGACGAGCGCCGCGTCACCGAGGCGCAGCTCCTCGCCGGCGAGCTCGACCTGCTGTACCTGGCCCCCGAGCGGCTGCGGCTGGACTCCACGCTGGACCTGCTCTCCCGCGCCAAGGTCTCCGTCTTCGCGATCGACGAGGCGCACTGCGTGGCCTCCTGGGGCCACGACTTCCGCCCCGACTACCTGGCCCTCTCCGTCCTCGGCGAGCGCTGGCCCGAGGTCCCGCGGATCGCCCTGACGGCGACGGCCACCCGGGCCACCCACCGTGAGATCACCGAGCGGTTGAGGATGCCGGAGGCGCGGCACTTCGAGGCCAGCTTCGACCGGCCGAACATCCAGTACCGGATCGTCCCCAAGGACGACCCGAAGAAGCAGCTCCTGAAGTTCCTCCGCGACGAGCACGAGGGCGACGCGGGCATCGTCTACTGCCTCTCCCGGAAGTCCGTCGAGGCCACCGCCGAGTACCTCTCCAGGAACGGCATCCCGGCCGTCCCGTACCACGCGGGGCTCGACAGCCGGACCCGCGCGGAGCACCAGTCCCGCTTCCTGCGCGAGGACGGCCTCGTCGTCGTCGCGACCATCGCGTTCGGCATGGGCATCGACAAGCCGGACGTCCGCTTCGTCGCCCACCTCGACCTGCCGAAGTCCGTCGAGGGCTACTACCAGGAGACCGGCCGCGCGGGCCGCGACGGGCTGCCGTCGACGGCCTGGATGGCGTACGGGCTGCAGGACGTCGTCCAGCAGCGGAAGCTGATCCAGGGCGGGGAGGGCGACGAGGTCTTCCGGCGGCGGGCCATGGCGCACCTGGACGCGATGCTCGCGCTGTGCGAGTCCGCGGACTGCCGTCGGGGGCAGCTGCTCGCCTACTTCGGCCAGGAGAACGCGGCCGCGGCGACCTGCGGGAACTGCGACACCTGCCTGACCCCGCCGGAGACGTGGGACGGGACGGTCGCCGCGCAGAAGGTGCTCTCCACCGTCGTGCGGCTGAAGCGGGAGCGGGGGCAGAAGTTCGGGGCGGGCCAGATCGTGGACATCCTGCTCGGGAAGCGGACCGCGAAGGTGATCCAGTTCGACCACGACCAGCTCTCCGTGTTCGGGATCGGCCAGGAGCTGTCCGAGGCCGAATGGCGGGGCGCGGTCCGGCAGTTGCTCGCGCAGGGGCTCCTGGAGGTCGAGGGCGAGTACGGCACGCTCGTGCTGACGGACGCGAGCGGTTCCGTGCTGCAGCGCGAGCGCGAGGTGCGGCTGCGCAAGGAGCCGAAGCGGGCGCCGCGGGCGCGCGGCGAGCGGGGCGGGAGGTCCGACCGCGCCGACCGGGCCGCGAAGGCGGTCGCGGACCTGCCGGAGGAGGCGGTGGCGCTGTTCGAGGCGCTCCGCGCCTGGCGGGCGGCGCAGGCCAAGGAGCTGGGGCTCCCGGCGTACATCGTCTTCGTCGATGCGACGCTGCGGGAGATCGCGACGGTGCGGCCGAAGTCCCTCACCGAGCTGGGCGGGATCAGCGGACTCGGCGAGAAGAAGCTGGCGACGTACGGGGAGGCGGTCCTCGGGGTGCTCGCGGAGTTCGACGGCGGCGGCCCCCCGTCCCCGGCAGCCGGTTCCCCGTCCCCGGCGGCGGGCCCCTCGCCCTCGGACGCCCGCTCGTCGCCCGCCGCGGCGGACGACGAGCCCTGGCCCGACGAGGAGTTCCCGTACGACGAGGGGTAGCCGGCCGTCAGGACGGGGCGGGCACGATCCGCCCCGTCACCTCGCCGAGCCCCACCCGGACCCCGTCCGGACCCGGCGCCCAGGCCGTCAGCGTCACCACGTCGCCGTCCTCCAGGAACGTGCGCTTGCCGTCGGGGAGTTCGAGGGGCTCGGTGCCGTTCCAGGTCAGCTCCAGGAGGGAGCCGCGCTGGGCGCGGTCGGGGCCGCTGACGGTGCCGGAGCCGAAGAGGTCGCCGGTGCGCAGCGAGGCGCCGTTGACCGTGAGGTGGGCGAGCTGCTGGGCGGCCGTCCAGTACATGCCGGCGAAGGGCGGCTCGGCGACGGTGTGGCCGTTGAGGGTGACGGTGATCCGCAGGTCGTAGCCGCCGGGCTCGACCGCGGCGGGGTCGGTGTCGTCGAGGTAGGGCAGCAGCGCGCGGTCCCGCGCGGGCGGGGCGACGCGTGCGGCGTCGAGCGCGTCGAGCGGCGTGATCCAGGGCGAGACGGAGGTCGCGAAGGACTTGCCGAGGAACGGGCCGAGGGGCACGTACTCCCAGGCCTGGATGTCGCGCGCGGACCAGTCGTTGAGCAGCGTGAGCCCGAAGACGTGGTCGCGGAAGTCGCCGAGCGGGACGGGCGTCCCGAGCGCGGACGGCGTGCCGACGACGAAGCCGACCTCGGCCTCGATGTCGAGCTTGACCGAGGGCCCGAAGACGGGCGCGGCGTCGGCGGGCGCCTTGCGCTGCCCGGACGGCCGGACGACGTCGGTCCCGGAGACGACGACGGTGCCGGAGCGGCCGTGGTAGCCGATCGGCAGGTGCTTCCAGTTGGGCGTGAGCGCGTCGCCGTCGGGGCGGAAGATCCGGCCGACGTTGGTCGCGTGGTGCTCGCTGGCGTAGAAGTCGACGTAGTCGGCGACCTCGAACGGCAGGTGCAGTGTCACCGCGTCCAGCGGGTGCAGGTGGGGCACGACCTCCGGGCGGGCGACCCACGCGGTCAGCGCGCGGCGGACGTCCCGCCAGGTGTCGCGGCCCGCCGCGAGCAGCGGGTTGAGCGTCGGCTGCGCGAGGAGCACGCCGTAGGGCGAGCCGAGCACCAGCGCCGCCGCGCCCGCGTCGAGGACGTGGTCGCCGATCCGCACCCCCACCCGCCGCCGCGCGTCCGGGTCCGCGTGCGGGGTGAAGACGCCGTACGGCAGGTTGTGCGGGCCGAAGGGGTGGCCTTCGGGCAGATCGAGCGGGGTGGGCTCGGTCATGGGACGCGCCTCGCTTTCCGTGGGTGATCACACCGTACGGGGGCGGTGGCGCACCGACCAGGGCCCGTGATCAGCGCCGGGCGGCGCTCACCCCGCCGTCCGCGGGATCCGCCGCTCCCACACGCGGTGGAAGACGACGTCGTCCCCGTCCCTGCACGTCACCTCGTTGCGGGTGAGGAAGTGCGTGGCGTCGCACCGGATCTCCGAGTGGGTCTCGACGCTCGCGTCCCAGCCGATGTCAGGGCGGCGCAGCCGGACCGTCCAGTCGGAGCGGGTGTGCGCGGCGAGCGGGTCGGACTCGGAGATCACGTACGTCTCCAGCGCGTCCTCGGTGAACTCCAGGCCGTCGGGGTAGACGCGGGTGCCGCCGTAGCGCGGGTCGACCTCCAGGCGCCAGGTGCCGGCGGCGACGTCGCGGACGACGACGCGCTCGGGGCGTTGGCCTGGGTCGTCGGGGAAGACGACCGCGAGCGGTTCGGACTGCTCGGGCTCCTCGAAGGCGATCGTGTCGGACTCGCCCGGGACCGGGTCGCGCATCGGCAGGTCGAGCGAGCCGGCGGCCGGGTCGACGGACCAGCCGGCGCCCTCGGGGGAGGGCCAGATCCACGGCCAGTACGCGGAGGAGAGGGCGAGCCGGATCCGGTGGCCGGGGGCGAAGGCGTGGCCGACGCCGTTGAGTTCGAAGGTGACGTCCTCGGTGGCGCCGGGCTCCCAGAGGTCGACGCGGTCGCGGCCGTTGCGGGCGGTGAGGTTGAGGACGCCTCGGGTGACGAGCGTGGAGGAGCCGTCGGGGGCGACCTCGCACAGCCGGGCGATCACGTGCCCGCGCGGGGCGTCGCAGCGGAGCCGCAGCCGGACGCGCGGGCGGCCGAGGATCTCGATCCGGCCGTCGAGCGGCGCGGAGTCGAAGCACACCGACCGGCCGTCCTCCTCGCGCTGGTCAGGCGGCAGGTCGGAGTCGTTGCCGAACGGGAAGAAGCGGCCGGCGTCGATGCCGGTGTGCTGCGGGGAGCGGACCGGGACCAGGCCGTCGAGGTCCGGGGTGTCGGTGCCCAGCTCCGCGTCGAGGCCGAGCGGCGTCAGCGTGACGTGCGGCGACGGCCACCGCGGGTCGCCGACCCAGCGGCCCGGCAGCTCCGGGTAGACGGTGGCGGGCGGGTGCGACTCGCTGATGTACGACCGCAGCAGCGGCTCGGCCAAGGGGTCGTCGGCTCCCGGGGGATCGTCCCTCAGCCACCGGTCCCACCACCGCAGCGTCTCCTGCAGGAACCCGATCGCCGGCCCCGGCGGCAGCCCGCGGTCCGGGTACTGGTGCGACCAGGGCCCGACCAGCCCGCGCACCCGGTCGGCCGGCAGGTGCTCGACCAGCCGCAGCACGGTGTCGCGGTACGGGTCGTGCCACCCGCCGACGGCCAGGACGGCCGCTTGGATCGCCCCGTAGTCCTCGCAGACGCTGCCGTGCCGCCAGTAGTCGTCGCGGGTCTGGTGGTCCAGCCAGGTGTGGATGAACGGGTCGACCTGCGCGAGCCGCTCGGTCCACATCGCCCGCCAGCCCTCGCCCGCGAACTTCGGGTCCGGCGGCCGGGAGACGAACGCGAGCATGGTGGCCGCCCAGGCGTGCATGTCGACGGCGAGGACCGCGCCGCCCATGTAGTGCACGTCGTTGTCGTAGCGGTCGTCGGCCGAGCAGACGGTGACGATCGCCTTGAGCGGCTCCGGGGCGAGCGCGGCGATCTGGAGCGCGTTGAACCCGCCCCAGGAGATGCCGAACATGCCGACCCGGCCGTTCGACCAGTCCCGCTCCGCCAGCCAGTTCACGACCGCGACCCCGTCGGCCAACTCCGTCGCGTCGTACTCGTCGCCGGGCATGCCCTCGCTGTTGCCGTGGCCGCGCACGTCGACGCGGACGGAGGCGTAGCCGTGGCCCGCGTACCAGGGGTGGCGCTGGGAGTCGCGCGGGGCGGTCCAGTCGCTGAGCCGGTAGGGCAGGTACTCCAGGAGGACGGGCACGGGGCGGTCGGTCACCGGCCGCCAGATCCGCGCGAAGAGCCGGGTGCCGTCAGGCAGCGGGACGCGGACGTCCTCGACGGTGGTCCCGTAGGGGAACTCGGTGCGGATGCGCATGGCGGTCCTCGGGGGAGCGGGGGTCAGTGGACGGGGTGCATGGTGCGCCGCAGCCACGGCGCCATCGCCATGACGATCAGGCCGGCCGCGACCGCGATCCCGCCGTTGACGCCGAAGTAGACGGGGTTGGAGACCTCGCCGTAGAGCTTCACGATCTGGGCCTGGATGCCGTTGGCGAGGGCGAGCGAGAGGAACCAGAGCGCCATGGTCTGGCTGGCGAAGGCGTGCGGCGCGAGCTTGCTCGTCGCGGAGAGGCCGGAGGACTCCAGGAGCACGTCGCCGAGGCCGAGCAGCAGGTAGGACAGGACGATCCACCAGGCGGACATCCGCCAGTCGGTGCCGCTGTGCCCGGAGGTCGGGAAGACCATGATCAGGAAGGAGAGGCCGCCCAGAATCACGCCGAGCGCGATCTTGTTGGACGCGTGCGGCTGCCGGCGGCCCATCCGCACCCACACCGCGGCGACGACCGGGGCGAGCGCGACCTCGAAGGCGCCGAGCGCGGAGTTGTACCAGCCGGAGGGGAACTCGAAGCCGAAGACGGTGTTCTGGGCGTTGCTGGTGGCCAGCAGGATCACCGTCGAGTACGCCTGGAAGAGGATCATGTTGAACACGGCGGAGGCCAGGAAGAGCACGATGTAGGGCCTCAGCCTCCCCTTCTCCTCAGGTGTCACCCGCGGGCTGCGGAAGAGCACCGCGAAGAACGCGATCGGGGCGAGCACGGAGATCAGCGTCAGGCCGTCGACGAACCGTTCGAGCGACAGCCAGCCGGCCAGCCCGAGCACCGCGGCCAGGACCCCGAGCGCGACGACGCCGCCCACGATGAGCCGCACCGCGCGCCGCATCGCGGCCGGGGACAGCTTCTGCTCGGCGCCCTGCTCCCGGCCGGCGATGGTCCTGCGGCCGAGGACGTACTGGACCAGGCCGAGCGTCATGCCGATCGCGGCGGCGCTGAAGCCCCAGTGGTAGCCCTCGTTGTCCGCGAGCCAGCTGGTGATCAGCGGGCCGGCGAAGGCGCCGATGTTGATGCACATGTAGTAGATGGCGAAACCGGCGTCCCGCCGCTCGTCCTCGGTGCGGTACAGCTTGCCGACGAGGGTGGCGACGTTGGGTTTCAGCAGGCCGGTGCCGGCGCTGATCAGCCCGAGGCCGGTCCAGGTCGCCCAGTCCGCGGCGATGGCCATGGCGTAGTGGCCGAACGCGATGAGGATGCCGCCGTACAGGACCGCCCGGTAGCTGCCGAGGATGCGGTCGGCGAGCCAGCCGCCGGCCACCGAGACCAGGTAGACGAGGGTGCCGTAGGCCGCGGAGAGGGAGGCGGCGGTGTTCTGGGCGAGGCCCATGCCGCCGCTCGCGACGGTGTCGGCGAAGTAGAGGACCAGGATGGTCTGCATGCCGAGGAACGAGAAGCGCTCCCAGATCTCCAGGCCGGAGAGGGTCGCCAGGCCGCGGGGGTGGCCGAAGAAGGAGTGGTCCTCGCCCGGCGGGGTCGGCGGCGGGGCGGGAGCGGGATCGGTCGCTGATGTGGACAAAAGCCTCACTCCTGTACTTAGCGGACTCAGGTCGAACATACCGGGGGGCGCGGGCGGCCGCCCGAGGTGATCCACAGGCGACCGGATACCCTGGCAGGTGAGCAGGCTGATGAGCAGTGCAAGCGACACATCGACGAACCGTGTGATCGTCAGCAGACAGGAGTACCCCTCGTGACCGTCGTCGGGCCGTTCGGGCTGAGCGTGCGGGACCAGGCTCTGGAAACCGATGTCCAGACCGGACTGGCGGCCGTCGAGGCGGGCCTTCTGGAGGCCACCAAGAGCGACGTCCCGTTCATCACGGAGGCGGCGCAGCATCTCGTGCGCGCGGGCGGCAAGCGCTTCCGCCCGCTGCTGACGATGCTGGCCGCCCAGTTCGGCGACCCGCACGCGCCCGGCATCGTGCCCTCGGCGGTGGTCGTCGAGCTGACGCACCTGGCGACGCTGTACCACGACGACGTGATGGACGAGGCCGACGTGCGCCGCGGGGTGCCCAGCGCCAACGCCCGCTGGGACAACTCGGTGGCCGTCCTCACCGGCGACTTCCTCTTCGCCCGGGCCTCGCACATCCTGGCCGACCTGGGACCCGCGGCCGTCCGTATCCAGGCCGAGGCGTTCGAGCGGCTGGTCACCGGCCAGATCCTGGAGACGGCGGGACCGGGCGCCGGGGACGACCCCGTCGAGCACTACCTGAACGTGATCTCCGGCAAGACCGGCTCGCTGATCGCCGTCGCCGGCCGGTTCGGGGCGATGATGTCCGGCGCGGACGAGGCCGTCGTCGACGTCCTCACCCAGTACGGCGAGCGGCTCGGCACGGCGTTCCAGCTCGCCGACGACGTCCTCGACGTCGCCAGCGACTCCCACGAGTCCGGCAAGACGCCCGGCACCGACCTGCGCGAGGGCATCCCGACCCTGCCGGTCCTGCGCCTGCGCGAGCTCGTCGCCGCGCACGGCCGCCCCGAGGACGTCGCCCTGAGCGCCCTCCTCGACGGCGACCTGAGCGACGACGCCCGCCTCGCCGACGCGCTCGCCGGACTCCGCGCCCACCCCGCCCTGGAGCGCGCCCGAAAGGACACCGTCCGCTACGCCCAGCAGGCGCGTGCTCTGCTCACCCCGCTGCCGGACGGCGGCGCGAAGACCGCGCTCGCCGAGCTGTGCGACATGGTGGTCCACCGCGCGGGCTAGGGGTGCCCGCCCCGCGCGCCCCTGAGAGACCCCTGGGGTGCGTCATCCCGTAGGTGTACGCGCGGTCGCGACCGGGGGCTGACGCTTCGGACGCGCCGATTTGGTCAGATGGTCTGTATCACTTCCGACGCGCTCGGAGGGAACAGCACCACTCCTGACCCGAACGGGTGACATGAGCGGCCGGGGGTGGACCAGCGGCACGGGCCGCCGACACGGAGGGCACACATGGAACCGTACGGAGACGTGAGCGAGGGGACCGGCGGGGAGCGGCGCGGCGGTCTGCGGCAGAAGGCGACGCGGTACGCGGTCCCGGTGGCCGTCGCCGGGATCGCGGCGGCGACGATCGGCCTGGTCCCGGCGCTGGCCTCCGCCGGCGACCCCGACCTGCCGGAGATCACCGCGCGGGAGCTCGTCGAGAAGATCGCCGCGTCGGACACCGAGCGGCTGTCCGGCACGGTCAAGATCAGCACGGACCTGGGGCTGCCGGACGTAGGCGAGCTGCTGCCGGAGGGCGCGACCGGGGGCGAGGGGGCCTCCGCGGCGCCCGAGGCGCGGCTGCCGGAGCTCGTCCTCGGCTCGCACACCCTGAAGGTCGCGGTCGACGGGCCGGAGAAGCAGAAGGTGATCGTCGACGGCGACTACAGCTTCGTCCACAACGCGGGCGAGGTCTGGGCGTACGACAGCACGTCCAAGGAGGCGTACCACGCGCAGGCCCCCGCGGACCGGGCCGCGCCGGACGCGGACGAGGCCCCCGTCACGCCGAAGGAGTTCGCCGAGCAGGCGCTGGAGGCGGCCGGCGACACCACGTCCGTCAGCGTGGACGGCACCGCGCAGGTGGCCGGGCGGGACGCGTACCAGCTGCTCATCGAGCCGAAGCAGGCCGGGTCGACGGTCGGGTCCATCCGGATCGCCGTCGACGCGAAGGAGGGGGTGCCGCTCAAGTTCTCCCTCGTGCCGAGCACCGGGGGCAAGGCGGCGGTCGACGTCGGCTTCAGCAAGGTCGACTTCTCCGCGCCGGCGGCCTCCACGTTCGACTTCCGGCCGCCGAAGGGGGCGAAGGTCACCGAGGCGGACGAGCTGGAGCGCTCCGGCGGGCCCGGGTCCGGCAAGCCCGAGGCCGGCGAGCTGCCGGGCGGCCTCGGCGAGCTCCTCGGCCCGGACGGGGGCAAGGGCAGGGGCGACGTCGAGGTCCTCGGGTCCGGGTGGACGTCCGTCGCGGCGATCCGCTCCGGCGAGAAGGTGCCCGCGGAGGCGGACGGTCTCTTCGGCAAGCTCGGCGACCCCGTCTCGGGGAAGTTCGGCTCCGGCACCGTCTTCTCCACGCGCCTCGTCAATGCGCTCGTCACCGACGACGGCGACGTCTACGTCGGTGCGGTCACGAAGGCGACGCTCGTCAAGACGGCGGAGGAGGCGCACTAGCGCCACGGGGGCGGCACCGCTCCTTGCCCGATCGCCGGCGGGCGCCCTTGCGCCTGTCGGCGCGGTACCCGGGCTCCGCCCGGGCGGCCTCAAACTCCCCCAAGGTCTGAAGGACCAGGGGGTACCCCCTCGCCGGGCTGGTTTTTTTGGCGCCGCCCCCCGCTGTGCCCGCTGTGCCGAGCGCCGCGACCGTTCGCACCCGCCCGGTCGGCCCCGCGGCGGAGCCGCGCGCCGTTCCGGCCGCAGGCCGGGGCCTCAGACGCCGGCCCCGCTGAGGGGCGCGGGCTCGCCCGCGAAGAAGGTGCGGGCGCGGTGGAGCGCCGCCTCGTCCGCGAGGACGTCGCCCGGCCGGGTGCCGCTGCCCAGGAGCACCCCGCCGAAGTCCATGCGCATGTACGCCGCCGTCCGCCGCAACGTCCCCACGAGCGGATCCGCCGCGGCCCGGTCCGCGTCGGCGAGCGCCGTGACGCCCCACAGCCCCCGTCCGGCCATCCGCGACTTGAAGTCGACACCGGGCACCCGCATCCACGCCGACCAGTGGTCGAGGTACCGCTTGGTGAGCGTGGAGACGGAGTACCAGTACAGCGGTGAGACGACGACGAGATCCGTCGCGGACAGCGTCGCGTCGAGCAGGTTCGCCGCGTGCCCGTCGGGCGCGGGGTAGGTGCCGTCGCCCCGGTGGCGGAGGTCCTCGAAGTCGGGGAGCGGCAGCTCGCCGAGGCGCAGCCACCGCTGCGGGGCGTCCGCGGGCAGCCGCGCCGCCGCCTCCCGGGCGAGCCGCTCGGAGTTGCCGTCCGCGCGGCTGCTGCCGACCAGGAAGAGGTACGAACGCGGGCTCATGCGGGGCTCCTTGGCGTCGGTGCCTTACGGGTCACCCGGGCCAACCTCAGCTGACGCAGAATTCATTCCCCTCGGGGTCGGTCAGCGTGACCCACTGCCCGGACGGCTCGGAGACCTCGTAGGAGACGGTCGCGCCGAGGGCGACGAGCCGCTCGACCTCCGCGTCGCGCGTGCCCGGCTCGGGGTGCAGGTCGAGGTGGACGCGGTTCTTGACGGTCTTGGGCTCGGGCACCCGCTGGAAGAGGATCCGCCGGCCGAGCCCCCTGCCGGTGCCGTCCTCGACCGGGTCGTCGGGGTGCCGTACGGCGAGCAGGTCACGCCACGTCCACCGCCCGTGGTGCTCGACCAGGTCGTCCTCGGTGGTGCCGCCGGCGGCGAGGACGTGTCCGATGAGTGCGCTGTTGTCCTCGACCTCGTAGCCGAGCGCCGCGGCCCAGAAGTCGGCCTGGGCCCGCGGGTCGATCGCGTCGATGACGATTTTCCAGTGAAGGGTCATGCGCTCAACGTAGCGAGCGCGGGAAGGTCAGCGCGGTGGAAGCGTGGCCTTCGCGACCGGCTCCGACGCCGGGGTCCCGGCGGCCATCCGCGCCCGCAGCCGCAGCGCCTCCGCGCGCGACCGGCGGGCCGTGCGCAGCGCGTCCCACGACAGGACGGACAGCGCCAGCCACACCAGCGCGAACCCGGCCCAGCGCTCGGCGGGCATCGCCTCGTGGAAGTACAGGACGCCGAGGCCGAACTGGAAGACCGGGGCCAGGTACTGGAGCAGGCCGAGCGTGGAGAGCGGCACCCGGATCGCCGCCGCGCCGAAGAACACCAGCGGCACGGCGGTGACGATCCCGGTCGCGGCGAGCAGCGCGGCGTGCCCGGCGCCGTGCGCGCCGAAGGTGAGGCCGCCGTGCGAGCCGAGCCAGAGCAGGTAGCCGAGGGCCGGCAGGAACTGGATCGCGGTCTCCGCGGCCAGCGACTCCAGGCCGCCGATGTTGACCTTCTTCTTCACGAACCCGTACGTGGCGAACGAGAAGGCGAGCACCAGCGAGATCCACGGCGGCCGCCCGTAGCCGACCGCGAGCACGACGACGGCGACGACGGCCGTGCCCACCGCGATCCACTGCGCCGGGCGCAGCCGCTCCTTCAGCAGCACCACCCCGAGGGCGATGGTGACGAGCGGGTTGATGAAGTACCCCAGCGACGCCTCGACGACGTACCCGCTGTTGACCGCCCAGATGTACAGGCCCCAGTTGACGGTGATGACGGCCGCGGCGACCGTGATCAGGCCCAGCTTGCGCGGGTCGCGCAGCAGCTCGCCGGCCCACGCCCAGCGGCGGACGAAGGCGAGCGCGATCGCCACCACGGCCAGCGACCACACCATCCGGTGGGCCAGGATCTCCGGCGCGCCGGACGGTTCGAGCAGCGGCCAGAACAGCGGCACGAGCCCCCACATGCCGTACGCGCCGATTCCGTACAGCAGTCCCGCCCGCTGGTCCCCGTCCGACGTCATGGACCCTCCCGCAGGCCGCCGTACTTCCTGTTGCCAGGACGACGGTAGCCGGGGCGGGGCCGTCCCGTCATGTCCGTATCGCCATACGGTCCTGACGGGACGGTGGAGGGATCGCTGGAGGAGCCGGTCAGGCCTTCAGCGCCTCGGCGACCGTGTCCGCGATCGGGGTGGTCGGCCGGCCGATGAGCCGCGCCAGGTCGCCGTCGCGGCGGGCGAGCAGGCCGCGCTCGATGGCCGCGTCGACGTCGACGAGGATCCCGGCGAAGGCCTCCGGGAGTCCGGCGCCGGTCAGGATCGCCAGGTTCTCCTCGGGGGAGACCCGGCGGTGGACGACGTCCCTGCCGGAGAGCCGCGCGACCGTGGCCGCGTACTCGTCGAAGGAGTACGCCTCGTCGCCGCTCAGCTCGTACGCCGTGCCGAGGTGGCCGTCGCCGGTGAGCACCGCGACGGCGGCGTCGGCGTAGTCGGCGCGGGGGGCGGAGGCGACCCGGCCGTCACCGGCGCTGGTGACGACGGCGCCGTGCTCCAGGACGACGGGGAGCTGGGCGGTGTAGTTCTCGTGGTACCAGCCGTTGCGCAGGAAGGTGTACGGGACGCCGGAGTCGAGGATCAGCTGCTCGGTGGCCTTGTGCTCCTCGGCCAGCAGGAAGTCGGCGTCCGGGCCGCCGAGGATCCCGGTGTAGGCCAGCTGGGCGACGCCCGCGGCCTTCGCGGCCTCGATCACGGCCGTGTGCTGCGGGACGCGGCGGCCGGCTTCGCTGCCCGAGACGAACAGCACCCGGTCGCCGGCCTCGAAGACGCCGGCGAGGGTCTCGGGCGCGTCGTAGTCGGCGACCTTGATCCGTACGCCGCGGGCGGCCAGGTCCTCCGCCTTCTTCTCGTCGCGGACCACGGCCACGACCAGGCCCGGATCGACCGACTTCAGCAGCCCCTCGACGACGAGGCGGCCGAGCTGCCCGGTGGCTCCGGTGACGACGATGCTCATGTCCGTTGTTCTCCTTCTTGCGCCTTTTGCACTTCTTGCGGCTCTTGCGGGTTTGTGTAACTCACTCTACGACGGGTACTAACCCAGGGAAAGTACCCACTTTGAGGTAAGCTTCTCCCATGGAGTTGACCCCGCAGCCCGACGTGAACCAGCCCATGTGCCCCTCGCGCGGAATCCTGGAGCACGTGACCAGCCGCTGGGGCGTCCTGATCCTGTCCGCGCTGGTGGACCGCGGCTACCGGTTCAGCGAGCTGCGCCGGGAGATCGGCGGCGTCAGCGAGAAGATGCTGGCCCAGACCCTCCAGACACTGGAGCGGGACGGTTTCGTCCTGCGCGACGCGAAGCCGGTCATCCCGCCGCACGTGGACTACTCCCTCACCCCGCTCGGCCTGGAGGCCGCCCTGCAGGTGCACTCCCTGGCCCGCTGGACGGAGCAGCAGGTCGACGCGGTGCGGGAGGCGCGGGAGTCGTACGACGGCCGGAAGGTGTAGCGCGCGAAGAGGCCCGGTCCGCCGCACGCATGCGGTGGGCCGGGCCTCCGGCGGTCCGGGGCGGGGGTCAGCCGACGACCGTCCAGGTGTCGTTGCCCGCGAGCAGCGTGCCGAGGTCGCCCTTGCCGTACTGCTCCACCGCCGCGTCGAGCTGGTCGGACATGAGCTGGTCGTAGACGGGCCGCTCCACCGACCGCAGCACGCCGATCGGCGTGTGGTGCAGGGTGTCGGGGTCGGCGAGGCGCGAGAGCGCGAACGCGGTGGTGGGGGAGGGGCTGGCCGCGTCGTGCACGAGGACGTCGGCCTCGTTCTCCGGCGTCACGTCGACGACGGCCAGGTCACCGGTCCGCGGGTCGCGGACGACGCCCCTGGAGCCGTCGGCGCCGAACCGGATCGGCTGCCCGTGCTCCAGCCGGATCACCGCCTCCTCGGCCCGCTCCTTGTCCTTGAGGACCTCGAAGGCCCCGTCGTTGAAGATGTTGCAGTTCTGGTAGATCTCCACCAGCGCCGTCCCCGGGTGGTCGGCGGCCTCCCGCAGCACATGGGTGAGGTGCCTGCGGTCGGAGTCGACGGTCCGGGCGACGAACGACGCCTCCGCGCCGAGCGCGAGCGAGACCGGGTTGAAGGGGGCGTCCAGGGACCCCATCGGCGTCGACTTGGTGATCTTGCCGAGCTCGGAGGTGGGCGAGTACTGGCCCTTGGTGAGCCCGTAGATCCGGTTGTTGAACAGCAGGATCTTCAGGTTCACGTTGCGGCGCAGCGCGTGGATCAGGTGGTTGCCGCCGATCGACAGCGCGTCGCCGTCACCGGTGACCACCCAGACGGAGAGGTCGCGGCGGGAGGTGGCCAGGCCGGTGGCGATCGACGGGGCGCGGCCGTGGATCGAGTGCATCCCGTAGGTGTTCATGTAGTAGGGGAAGCGGGACGAGCAGCCGATGCCCGAGACGAAGCAGATGTTCTCCTTCGCGAGGCCGAGTTCGGGCATGAAGCCCTGCACGGCGGCCAGGACGGCGTAGTCACCGCAGCCCGGGCACCAGCGGACCTCCTGGTCGGACTTGAAGTCCTTCATGGACTGCTTCCCCTCGGCCCTCGGCACGAGGGAGAGCAGCGGGTGCTCCTCGGCACCGGGTGCGGCCGGCGCCGCGGCCGGGGCCGTGACGGTGGGTGCCTCAGTCATCGATGACCTCCCTGAGGGCCGTGGCGAGCTGCTCGGCCTTGAACGGCATGCCGTTGACCTGGGTGTACGAGTGGGTGTCGACCAGGTACTTCGCCCGCAGCAGGGTGGCGAGCTGACCGAGGTTCATCTCGGGGACCACCACCTTGTCGTAGCGGGCCAGGACCTGCCCGAGGTTGCGCGGGAACGGGTTGAGGTGGCGCAGGTGCGCCTGTGCGACGGGGACGCCGGCCGTCCGCAGCCGGCGGACGGCGGCGGTGATCGGGCCGTAGGTCGAACCCCAGCCGAGGACCAGCGTGGCGGCGTCGCCGGTGAGGTCGTCGACCTCCAGGTCGGGGACCTCGATGCCGTCGACCTTCGCCTGCCGGGTGCGGACCATGAAGTCGTGGTTGGCCGGGTCGTAGGAGATGTTCCCGGTGCCGTCCTGCTTCTCGATCCCGCCGATGCGGTGCTCCAGGCCGGGGGTGCCGGGGACGGCCCAGGGGCGGGCCAGGGTCTGCGGGTCGCGCTTGTACGGCCAGAACACCTCGGTGCCGTCGGCCAGCGTGTGGTTCGGGCCGGTCTGGAACCGCACCCGCAGGTCGGGCAGTTCCTCCACGTCGGGAACCCGCCACGGCTCCGAACCGTTGGCCAGGTAGCCGTCGCTGAGCAGGAACACCGGGGTGCGGTAGGTGAGCGCGATGCGGGCGGCGTCGAGCGCCGCGTCGAAGCAGTCGGCGGGCGTACGGGGGGCGACGACCGGCACCGGCGCCTCGCCGTTGCGCCCGTACATCGCCTGCAGCAGGTCCGCCTGCTCGGTCTTGGTCGGCAGCCCGGTGGAGGGGCCGCCGCGCTGGATGTCGACGATCAGCAGCGGCAGTTCGAGGCTGACGGCGAGCCCGATCGTCTCGGACTTCAGCGCCACGCCGGGCCCGGAGGTGGTGGTCACCCCGAGCTGCCCGCCGAAGGCCGCGCCGAGGGCCGCCCCGATGCCCGCGATCTCGTCCTCGGCCTGGAAGGTGCGCACGCCGAAGTTCTTGTGCCGGCTGAGCTCGTGCAGGATGTCGGAGGCCGGGGTGATCGGGTACGAGCCCAGGTAGAGCGGAAGGTCCGCCTGCTGCGAGGCGGCGATCAGCCCGTAGGACAGGGCCAGGTTCCCCGAGATGTTCCGGTAGGTGCCCGTGGGGAACGCCTGCGTGGCCGGCGCCACCTGGTACGAGACGCCGAAGTCCTCCGTCGTCTCGCCGAAGTTCCACCCGGCCCGGAAGGCCGCCACGTTCGCCTCGGCGATCTCCGGCTTCTTCGCGAACTTCGCCCGCAGGAACTTCTCCGTGCCCTCGGTGGGCCGGTGGTACATCCAGGAGAGCAGTCCGAGCGCGAACATGTTCTTCGAGCGCTCGGCCTCCTTGCGGGAGAGCCCGAACTCCTTCAGCGCCTCGATCGTCAGCGTCGTCAGCGGCACCGGGTGGACCTGGTACGCGTCCAGCGAGCCGTCCTCGAGCGGGGAGGTCGCGTAGCCGACCTTCGCCATCGGCCGCTTCGTGAACTCGTCGGTGTTGACGATGACGTCCGCCCCGCGCGGCACGTCGGCGATGTTCGCCTTCAGCGCGGCCGGGTTCATCGCGACCAGCACGTTCGGCGCGTCGCCGGGGGTGAGGATGTCGTGGTCGGCGAAGTGGAGCTGGAACGACGACACCCCGGGCAGGGTGCCGGCGGGGGCCCGGATCTCGGCGGGGAAGTTCGGCAGCGTGGAGAGGTCGTTGCCGAAGGAGGCGGTCTCGGAGGTGAACCGGTCGCCCGTGAGCTGCATGCCGTCGCCGGAGTCCCCGGCGAATCGGATGATCACACGATCGACCTGGCGGACTTCCTTGGCCGGCCCCGTGCCGGGCGCCCCGCCCGGTTCACGCCGCTCCCCGACGGTTGCGCCGTCGTCGGCCCGCTCGGCTGGACTGCTGCTGACCTGGCTGGTCACTGACCTGGTCCTCCTTCGAGGCGACTGCTCGGCCGTTACGTCCCTGCGCTGTCCTGTGGGCAACCCTACGTCTGTAAGGGTGCCCTATCCCGGTTATCCCACGTCGAGCCCGGCGTTCCGGGAGGGCGGGACGATTCTGGCATCCCGCGCATCCCGGACGCCCGCTCACGACCTGAGGTAGGTGAGCACGGCGAGCACCCGGCGGTGGTCGCCGTCGCTGGGGGAGAGGCCGAGCTTCAGGAAGATGTTGCTGACGTGCTTCTCCACCGCCCCGTCGCTCACCACCAGCCGTCTGGCGACCGCGGAGTTCGTCCGGCCCTCCGCCATCAGCCCGAGGACCTCCCGCTCGCGCGGGGTGAGGTTCGCCAGCACGTCCTGCTTCCGGCTGCGGCCGAGGAGTTGGGCCACCACCTCCGGGTCCAGCGCGGTCCCGCCGGCGGCCACCCGCACCACCGCGTCCACGAACTCGCGCACGTCGGCCACCCGGTCCTTCAGCAGGTAGCCCACCCCGCGGCTCGATCCCGCGAGCAGCTCGGTCGCGTACTGCTCCTCGACGTACTGCGAGAGGACGAGCACCCCGAGCGCCGGGTGCTCCTTGCGGAGCTTCACGGCCGCCCGCACCCCCTCGTCGGTGTGCGTGGGCGGCATCCGGACGTCCGCGACGACGACGTCCGGCAGCGCGTCCTGGTCGGCGAGCTCGCCGACCACCTTGACCAGCGCCTCGCCGTCGCCGACCCCTGCGACGACCTCGTGCCCCAGGTCCGTGAGCAGCCGGGTCAGCCCCTCCCTGAGCAGCACCGAGTCCTCGGCGATGACCACCCGCACCCTGTTCTCCACGTTCAACACCGCTGTCCTGCCCCCGACTTCACCGATCGCACCCTGCGCCTGTCGGGTCCAGCATCCCAGCAAAACCGCCCGGCGGACCGCTGAGGGCGGTCCGCCAGGCGGTTCCGGCCGGTGCCGGGCGCGCGGTCAGGGGCGCAGGGGCAGCTGCGCCGTGATCCGGGTGGGGCCGCCGGCGGGGGAGTCGACGACCAGGACGCCGTCGACCGCGCCGATCCGCTCGGCCAGCCCGGCGAGGCCCGAGCCGGTGGCGGTGCCCGCCCCGCCGGCGCCGTCGTCGGTGACGAGCAGCATCAGCCGGTCGGCCGAGCGCCACACGTCGACGGTCGCCCGGGTCGCGCCGGAGTGCTTGCTGACGTTCTGCAGCAGCTCCGAGACGGTGAAGTACGCGATGCCCTCGATCGCCGGGACCGGCCGGACGGCCTGCCCGCGGGCGTCGACGAGGTCCACGTCCACCGCGACCGGCACCGTGCAGCGGGCGGCGAGCGCGGAGAGCGCCGGGCCGAGGCCGCGGTCGGTCAGGATCGCCGGGTGGATGCCGCGGGCCAGGTCGCGCAGCTCCTGCAGGGCGATCTTGACCTCGCCGTGCGCCTCGTCGACCATCCGCGCGGCCGCCTGCGGATCCTCCGCCAGCCGCTCCTTGGCCAGCCCGAGGTCCATCGCCAGGCTGACCAGCCGGGCCTGCGCCCCGTCGTGCAGGTCCCGTTCGATCCGCCGCAGGTCGGCGGCGGCGGTGTCGACGACCACGCCCCGGTCGGACTCCAGCTCGGTCACCCGCGAGGCGAGCCGCGAGGGCCCGAGCAGCCCGGTGACGAGCAGCTTGTCCACGGCGACCAGGCTGCGGACGACCCACGGGGTGACGAGGACGAGCGGCAGCCCGGTCAGGCTGGTCGCGAACACCTCGAACGTCGAGTCCAGGTACACGTTGTGCGTCCCGTCGCCGTAGAGCTGCACGCCGTCGACGCCGACGAAGACCGGGAACACCCACTGCCACAGCGGGTAGGTGAGCAGCGCCCAGCCGTACGCCCAGAAGGTGAGGGCGACGGTGAAGGCGAAGACGGCCCACGGGAAGTGCAGCAGCATGTAGAGCGCGTGCCGCCAGGAGACGCCCGACTTCAGGGTAGCGCCGATCCAGCCCGTCGGGCCGCCCGTGCGGGCCCGCAGCGGCTCCGGCTCGGCGACCCGCGCGCCCAGCAGCGCCCGGGCCCGCGCCCGCTCCACGACGCCGAGGCCCCGCAGCCCGGCGAGGCCGGCGGCGAGCACCGGGATGCCGAGGAAGGTGACGAGCAGTCCGGCGCCGAGGGACAGCGCGGTGACCCCGAAGGTGAACATCACGATCGCGATCGGCAGGCTGAGCATCAGGTAGCCCAACTCGCGCCAGGTCCGCGCCTCGAAGGGGGCGCGGAGCGCCGGCGGGACGAGGTGCCGCCGGGCGGGGGAGGGGTGGTCTCCGTACAGGTCCGTGGCCATCGTCGATGCCGTCCGTTTCTCTCGGCGCGTGCCGCGCTCGTCCGTCCCTCAAGGCTCCCGCCCGGGCCGGCCGCGGACCATGAGGCGGGTCTCCGTCTTCGTGCGGGGGTTTCCCCCACCCCCGGGCCCCGCGGCGAGCTCCCGGGGCGGGCGCATGCGGCCGGTTCAGCCCGCCGCGCGGTCCCGCCACGGCAGCTCCGCGGTGACCGTCGTGGGTCCGCCCTGCGGGGAGGCGACGGTGAACAGGCCGTCCACCGCGCCCAGTCGGTCCGCGAGCCCGGCGAGCCCGGAGCCGCCGCCGAGGTCGGCGCCGCCCTCGCCGTCGTCCTCGACCTGGAGCAGCACCCGGTCCCCGGAGCGCCACACCTCCACCGAGGCGCTGCGCGCCCGGGAGTGCTTGCTGACGTTCTGCAGCAGCTCGGAGACGGTGAAGTACGCGATGCCCTCGATGGCGGGGGCGGGCCGCTCCGCCAGGTCGACCGTCACCTTCACCGGCACCGTGCAGCGCGACGCCACCGACGACAGGGCGGCGTTCAGCCCGCGGTCGGTGAGGATCGCGGGGTGGATGCCGCGGGCCAGGTCGCGCAGCTCCTCCAGGGCGAGCTTGATCTCGCCGTGCGCCTCGTCGACCATCGACGCCGCGGCCTCCGGGTCGCTCAGCAGCTTCTCCTTGGCCAGGCCGAGCCCCATGGCGAGGTTCACCAGCCGGGCCTGCGCCCCGTCGTGCAGGTCGCGCTCGATGCGGCGCAGGTCGGCGGCGGCCGTGTCGACCACCACCCCCCGGTCCGACTCCAGTTCGGCGATCCGCCGCTCCAGCTCGTCGGACGGCGACAGCAGGCCGCGCGCCATCGCCCGGTCGGCGTTGGTCAGCCCGCGGGCGATGTACGGCAGCACCGGCCAGGCGACGAACAGCGCGGTCAGCACGACGGTGAACGTGGCGATCCCCCACGGCAGCCGGATCACCCCGAACAGCAGGGCCCGCCACGCCACCGGGTCCTTCAGCTGCGCCCACAGCCAGCCGAAGAACCCGCCGGCGTCGCCCTGCAACTGCCGCGACAGCGCGCTCGGCTCGTCGATCCGCATCCGCAGCAGCCGCCGGGCGCGGGCCCGCTCGGCCCGGCCGTACAGCCGGGACCCGCTCAGCCCGCCGGCGAGCAGCGGCAGCCCGACCACCGTGACGGCGAGCCCGCCGCCGGTCGCGATCAGCGTCAGCGCGTAGACGAGGCCGACGATCCCGTACGGCAGGTTCGCGAGCAGGTAGGCGATCTCCCGCCACGTCTGCGCCCCGAGGGCGAACCGGGCGGGCGGCAGCGGCTCCTCGGGACCGGGTCCGGAGCCGGGTCCGTGGGCGGAGGGCGGGGCGGCGTGTGCGGTCATGGCGCAAGACTGCCGGGCGGTGCGGGCGGTCCGCCATGGGGAATGCCGCTCGCCCGGGCCGGGGGTTTTCCCCACCCCGGCCGGACGCGGCCGCACCCCGCGGCGTTCCGCGAGGCGGACGCGGCTGCCTCCCGTGACCCCACCAGGCCCTAGACTCCCGTCCGTACGACACGTCGGGAGCGTGTCGCGGGCGCCGAGTGCGCGACGACGGCCGGAGAACCAGGGAGCGAGGGGCGGACGTGCCGGAACCCACCGGGCAGACCGTGCTCGCGGCGGACTACTTCGACAGCTACGGGGTCGTCGGACTGCTCGCGGTCGTCGGCGTCCTGTTCGTCGCCGTCGCCTTCGGGGCCGGCCGGCTGCTCAGACCCGTCGTGCCGACACCCGAGAAGCTGCTCACCTACGAGTGCGGCGTGGACCCCGTCGGCGAGGGCTGGGCGCACACCCAGGTCCGCTACTACGTCTACGCGTTCCTCTACGTCATCTTCGCCGTCGACTCGATCTTCCTCTTCCCGTGGGCGACGGTCTTCGCGGCGACCGGTTTCGGGGCGACGACGCTGGTGGAGATGTTCGTCTTCCTCGGCTTCCTGACCGTCGGTCTGCTCTACGCATGGAAGAAGGGCGTCCTGGCATGGACGTGACCCCCCTGCCCGCGCCCAGGCTCGGCACGCTGTCCCGGCTCGCCCCCGAGCCGATGAAGGTGGTCCTCAACTGGGGCCGCCGCTACAGCCTCTGGGTCTTCAACTTCGGCCTCGCCTGCTGCGCGATCGAGTTCATCGCCGCGTCG
This sequence comes from Streptomyces sp. NPDC060194, assembly GCF_042728285.1. Classification (NCBI taxonomy): domain Bacteria; kingdom Bacillati; phylum Actinomycetota; class Actinomycetes; order Kitasatosporales; family Streptomycetaceae; genus Streptomyces; species Streptomyces sp. NPDC060194. Next base: position 70,692 of record NZ_JBHWZH010000001.1, read on the forward strand.
ATGGCCCGCCACGACTTCATCCGGCTCGGCGTCATCCCCTTCGCGCCGGGCCCGCGCCAGGCCGACCTCATGATCGTGTCGGGCACGGTCACCGACAAGATGGCCCCGGCCGTCAAGCGGCTCTACGAGCAGATGCCCGAGCCGAAGTACGTCATCTCCTTCGGCGCCTGCTCCAACTGCGGCGGCCCGTACTGGGACTCGTACTCCGTCACCAAGGGCGTCGACCAGATCATCCCCGTCGACGTCTACGTCCCCGGCTGCCCGCCCCGGCCCGAGGCGCTCCTGCAGGGCATCCTCAAGCTGCAGGAGAAGATCGCCCGCGAGTCCCTGGGCGAGCGGTACACCCGCCCCTCCCCTGCCCAGCTCACCAGCGGCCTGGTGGCGCCGCCGGCACCGGACGCCCCGGCTGCCGGCCCCTCCCGCCCCTCGGCGTCGGAGGACTCGGCGTGAGCGACCACGACCGGCTCCCGGAGGCCGCCGCCGAGCTCTTCGGCGAGGGCGCGACCGGCGCGCGCGCCTACGACCTCCTCACCGTCGACGTCCCGCCGGGCGCGTGGGTGACGGCCCTGGAGACCGCCCGGGACACCCTCGGCTGCACCTACTTCGACTGGCTCAGCGCCGTCGACGAGCCCGGCACCGGCTTCCGCGTCTGCGCCCACGTCGCCGCGCTCGGTCCCGGCTCCGTGCGCCGGCTGCTGCTGCGCACCACCGTGCCGCACGACGCCCCTCGCCTCCCCACCGCGGTCGCCGTCTACGCGGGCGCGGCGTGGCACGAGCGCGAGACTCACGAGATGTTCGGCGTCGTCTTCGACGACCACCCGGGGCTCGACCCGCTGCTTCTCCCCGAGAACTTCGAGGGCCACCCCCTGCGCAAGGACTTCGTCCTCGCCGCGCGGGTCGCCAAGGCCTGGCCCGGGGCCAAGGAGCCCGGCGAGGCGGCCGCGGGGCACGCCGGCCCCAAGCGCCGGCAGATGCTCCCGCCCGGCGTCCCCGACCCCAACGACTGGGGCCCCCTCAAGGGCCAGCTCCCCCCGGCCCCCGCCCGCCCGGCCCGCACCCCCCGCGCGGGCGCGGCGGCCGGCGCGGGCGCCGGTGCGGACCGGCCCGTCCGCCGCACCCGCTCCGTCTCCGAGGGCTCCGCGAGCCAGGCGGCGGCGCCCGATGCGGCGGCGCCCGACGTGGCGGCGCCCGCTTCCGTGCCGGAGCGTTCCACCCCGGACGGTCCTGCCCCGGACCGTCCCGCCCCCGACCGTCCCGTCCGGCGCTCCCGTTCGGCCTCCCAGGGGTCCGTCAGCCAGACGCCCGCGCCCGACCCCGACGCCCCGCCGGCCGAGGTCCCGGCCGGCCCGGCGGAGGCGGCCCCGCGCACCCGGCGGAACCGCAGCGTGAGCGAGGGCTCCGCGAGCCAGGCCCCGGCGCCCGCCGCTCCGGCTCCGGAGCCCGCTCCGGAACCCGCCCCCGCCCCCGCGCCGGAACGCCCCGCCGCCCCGACCACCCGCAGCTCGGACGCCCCCTGGCACCAGCCCCGCCCGACCTTCGACGCCGAGGCCCCCGCCGAGCCGTCCGCCCCCGAGCCCCCGGCGGGCGGTGACGCCGCACCCGACCCCACGGCCCGCACGCGTCACCGCGACCGCCCCGACGCCGACCCCGACACCCCCGCCGGAGGCCACCCCGCATGAACGACGCCCTCGACGTCGGTCTCCGCCTCCTGCTCGTCTTCGCCGCCTTCCTCGTGCTGCCCCTGGTCGTCGGCCAGACCGAGCACAAGGTGATGGCCCACATGCAGGGCCGGCTGGGCCCGATGTACGCCGGCGGCTTCCACGGCTGGGCGCAGCTCGTCGCGGACGGGGTGAAGTTCGCGCAGAAGGAGGACGTGGTCCCGGCCGCCGCCGACCGCCGCATCTTCCAGCTCGCCCCCGCCGTCGCCCTGCTGCCGTACCTCCTCGTCCTGATCGCGATCCCCGTCGGGCCGGGCGACGGCGCCGTGGGCGCGGTGGTCGACGCCGGCGTCTTCTTCGTGCTCGCCGTGATGGGCGTCGGCGTCCTCGGCTCGCTGATGGCCGGCTGGGCGTCGGCGAACAAGTTCTCCCTGCTCGGCGGCCTGCGCACCGCGGCGCAACTGCTCTCCTACGAGCTCCCGATGCTCCTCGCCGCCGCCTCCGTCGCGATGGCGGCCGGCACGGTCTCCTTCCAGGGCGTCCTCGACGCGTTCGAGTGGTGGTGGCTCCCCTGGCAGATCGTCGGCGCGGTCGTCTTCTTCGTGGCCGGCCTCGCCGAACTGCAGCGTCCCCCGTTCGACATGCCCGTCGCCGACTCCGAGATCATCTTCGGCGCCTACACCGAGTACACCGGCCTGCGCTTCGCGCTGTTCCTGCTCGCCGAGTACGCCGGCATCGTCGTCCTGTGCGGGCTCACCACCGTCCTGTTCCTCGGCGGCTGGCACGGCCCCTGGGGCGCCGACGGGCTCGGCTGGTTCTGGACGCTGCTCAAGACGGCCGTCCTCGCCTTCGTCGTCATCTGGCTGCGCGTCTCCTACCCGCGCCTGCGGGAGGACCAGTTGCAGAAGCTCGCCTGGACCACCCTCGTCCCGCTCGCCCTCGCGCAGATCGCGCTCACCGGAATCGTGAAGGTGGCGATCCAGTAATGGCTCCCGTCCCGGGGTCCGGCCTGGCCAAGGGCCTCGCCGTCACCCTCCGCACGCTGACGAAGAAGACCGTCACCGAGCAGTACCCCGAGGTCCAGCCCGAGCTGCCGCCCCGCACCCGGGGCGTCATCGGCCTGTTCGAGGAGAACTGCACGGTCTGCATGCTCTGCGCCCGCGAGTGCCCCGACTGGTGCATCTACATCGACTCCCACAAGGAGACCGTCCCGCCGGCCGCCCCCGGCGGCCGCGAGCGCAGCCGCAACGTCCTCGACCGCTTCGCGATCGACTTCTCCCTCTGCATGTACTGCGGGATCTGCATCGAGGTCTGCCCCTTCGACGCGCTGTTCTGGTCCCCGGAGTTCGAGTACGCCGAGACCGACATCCGCGAGCTCACCCACGAGCGCGACAAGCTCCGCGAGTGGATGTGGACCGTCCCCGCCCCGCCCGCTCTCGACCCCGGCGCCGAGGAGCCCAAGGAGATCGCCGCCGCGCGCAAGGCCGCCGACAAGCTCGCCGCCGCCCGCCGAGCCGAGCAGCCGGCCCCCGCCCGCGAGGAGGGCCCCGCGTGATCCCCGCCGCGGCCGCGGCCCACCCCGGCTTCCTCTCCCCGTCCGGCGTCGAGATCGCCTTCGTCCTCGTCGGGCTCGTCACCCTCGGCGCCGCCCTGATCTCCGTGACCACCAGGCAGCTGGTGCACGCCGCGCTCTGGCTGGTCGTGGCCCTCGGCGGCATCGCGGTGGAGTACCTGCTGCTCACCGCCGAGTTCATCGCCTGGGTGCAGGTCCTCATCTATGTCGGCTCCGTCGTCGTCCTCCTGCTGTTCGGCCTGATGCTCACCCGCGCCCCCATCGGCCGCTCACCGGACGCCGACTCGCCCAACCGCCTCGTCGCGGCCGGCGTGGCGGCCGTCGCCGCCGCCGCCCTCGTCTGGGTCGTCGTCGACGCCTTCCGCACCCAGTGGATCGACCTCGACGTCCCCCAGGGCACCACCGAGCAGGCCGGCGTCTTCCTCTTCCGGCACTGGGTGCTCCCCTTCGAGGCGCTCTCCGTCCTGCTGCTCGCGGCCCTGGTCGGCGCGATCGTCCTGTCCCGCAGGAACGGCGGGCCCGACGGCGGTGCCGCGGCCCCCGAGAGCCCCTCCGCCCCGGCCCCCGGCGACACCTCCGGCGACACTCCCGAGAGGCAGGCCCCCTGATGCACCTCGCCTACCCCGCCGTCCTCGCCGCCCTGCTCTTCTGCGTCGGCCTCTACGGCGTCCTCGCCCGCCGCAACGCGATCCTGGTCCTGATGTCCGTCGAGCTGATGCTCAACGCCGTCAACCTCAACCTCGTCGCCTTCGACGTCTGGCTCCGCGACACCCTGCACTCCGGGCAGGCGCTCACCCTCTTCACCATCGCGATCGCGGCCGCGGAGATCGGCATCGGCCTCGCCGTCGTCCTGATGGTGTACCGCAACCGCGGCACCTCGGACATCGACCGGCTCCGCGACACCGCCGAGTCCCCCACGACCCCCGGCCCGGGCGCCGACGACCGGACCCCCGAGCACCCCGAGGCGGCCGCCGCGTGACCACCACGACCCTCGCCGTCCTCGTCCCCCTGCTGCCCTTCCTCGGCGCGCTCGCCGGCCTCCTCACCGGCCGCACCGCCCCCGGCTTCGCCCGCCCCCTCGCCGTCCTGCCGACCCTGGCCGCCCTCGGCCTCGCCGTCCTCGTCGCGGTCCGCCAGGACGGCGGACCCGCGATCGACGCCGCCACCGAACTCACCCCCACCGGCTCGGTCCCGATCGAGCTGGCGCTGCACCTCGACGGGTTCGCCGTCCTCGTCGCCGTCCTCGTGACGCTCGTCGCCTCCTGCGTCCAGGTCTACTCGACGGCCTACCTCCGCCACGACCCCCGCTACCCCTCCTACACGGCCCTGGTCTCGCTGTTCACCGCCGCGATGCTCCTGGTCGTGTACACGGGCGACCTCATGGTGCTGCTCGTCGGCTGGGAGGTCATGGGCATCTGCTCGTACTTCCTGGTGGGCCACTACTGGGAGACCCCGGAGGCCCGCGCGGCCTCCCTGAAGGCCTTCCTGGTCACCAAGCTGGGTGACGTGCCCTTCCTGATCGGGCTCTTCGCGCTCGCCGCGGACACCGGCTCCTTCCGGATCACCACCGTCCTGGACACGGTCGCCGCCGGCGGACTCGACCACCCCACCGTGATCGCCCTGCTGCTCCTCGCGGGCGTCGCGGGCAAGTCCGCCCAGTTCCCGCTCCACACCTGGCTCCCCGACGCTATGGCCGGCCCCACCCCCGTCTCGGCGCTCATCCACGCCGCCACCATGGTCGCGGCCGGCGTCTACTTCGTCGCCCGCCTGCTGCCGGTGTTCGCCGCCTCCGCGGCCGCCATGGTCGTCATGGCCCTGACGGCCGCCGTCACCATGCTCGGCTCGGCGCTCGCCGCCCTCGCCCAGGACGACGTCAAGCGCGTCCTGGCCTACTCCACCATCGGCCAGCTCGGTTACATGACCGGAGCGCTCGCCGTCGCCGCCCCCGGCGCCGCCGTCTTCCACCTCATCGCGCACGGCGCCTTCAAGGCGCTGCTGTTTCTCGGCGCGGGCGCGCTCATCCACGCCGCCGGCACCAACTCGCTGGCCGCCATGTCCCGCATGAACGGCGTCGCCCGGCGTGCCCCCGACGCCTACTGGACGATGACCGTCGCCCTCCTGGCGCTCGCCGCGATCCCCCCGTTCGCCGGCTTCTTCTCCAAGGAGGCCGTCCTGGTCGCCGCCGAGCACGCGGCCCTCGGCGACACCCCGGCCGCCCCCCTCGCGGCCGGCTGGACCGTCCTGACGTCCGGGCTCCTGACGGCCCTGCTCACCGCCGCCTACGCCATCCGCCTCTGGCTCCTCGCCTTCCGCGGCAGCGGCGCCGACGCCCCCGACCACGGCCGTGAGCCGCTCGCGATGACAGCCGTGCTGTGGCTCCTGACCCTGCCCACCATCGGCTTCGGCCTGACCGTCGGACACCTGGACGAGTGGTTCGACAGCGAGCCCCTCACCCCCACGGTCGTCACCGCGATCCTCGGCACCGGCGTCGCCCTCGTCGGCGGACTCGTCACCTACGGCGCCTGGCGGCACACCACCGCCATGGCCGCACGCCCCCCGCTGGGCGCGGTCGCCGCCCACCCCGACGCCGACCCCGCCACCTCCGAGGCGGAGGCCATCGCCACCCACGCCCCCGCCTACGGCGACATCGCCTCGGCCCCCGACCCCACCGACCCCGGCCGCCTCCTCCTGGGCCGCCTCCACCGGCACGCGGCCGCCGGCTTCCACCTCGACGCCCTCTACTCCGCCCTCTTCGTCCGCCCCGTGGTGGCCGGGGCCCGCCTGGTGCGGTTCCTCGACCGCGAGGTCGTCGACACCTACGTGCGCGGGGCCGGCGCCGCACCCCGGCTGCTCGGCCTGGCCGTCCGCCGTGCCCAGACCGGCAACGTCCAGACCTATCTGAGCGCGCTCCTCGCGGGGTCCGTCGTCCTGGCCGTCACGGTCGTCCTCGTCGCCACCGCCGGAGCGTGAGCAGCAGCCATGATCGACATCAGTGACTCCGCGATGCAGCTCCTGCTGCTCCTCGTCGTGGCCGGCCCCCTCGTCGGCGCCGCGGCCGCGCTCCTCCCCGCGCCCCCGGGACTGCGGGGGAGGTCGCCCGACCAGGCCGTGCTCCGGCACGGCGTCACGGTCACCGGCCTCGTCCTGCTCGCCGCGCTCGCCCTGGCCCTGGGCTTCGACCGCGAGCGCTCGGCCGTCATGCAGGCCACCACCGACGTCAGCTGGATCCCGGCGCTCGGCGTCCGGCTCCACTTCGGCATCGACGGGATCTCGCTCCCGCTGCTCGTGCTGACCGCGCTCCTGACCTTCCTGTGCGCGCTGTACGCCTACTTCAACCCGCCCGCGGGCCCGTCGGCCAAGGGCCTCGTCGCGCTCGTCCTCGTCCTGGAATCGGGCACGCTGGCCACCTTCGCGGTCCTCGACCTCCTCCTGTTCTTCCTCGCCTTCGAGATGGTCCTGATCCCGATGTACTTCCTCGTCGCCCGCTGGGGCGGGGAGGGACGGGGCCCCGCCGCCTGGAAGTTCGTGCTCTACACGCTGCTCGGTTCAGTTGTCATGCTGCTGGGCCTCCTCCTCGTCGGTGTGAGGAGCGGCACATTCGACATGATGGCACTCGCCACTGACAACGCCCCCGCGCTCACCACATCCGTGCAGGTCACAGCCGTTCTGGCGGTCGGGATCGGCCTCGCGGTCAAGACCCCGATGTGGCCGCTGCACAGCTGGCTCCCCGACGCCCACACCGCCGCCCCGACCGTCGGGTCCGTCCTGCTGGCCGGTGTGATGCTGAAGATGGGCACGTACGGGTTCGTCCGGATCCTCGTGCCGGTCGCCCCGGACGGGATGCGCGTGCTGGCCCCCTACCTCGCCGCCTTCGCCGTCGCCGGGATCGTCTACGGCTCGCTGGCCTGCCTCGCGCTGGCCCGCCGCGGCGCCGGCGGCGACATCAAGCGGCTGATCGCCTACTCCTCCGTCGGCCACATGGGATTCGTCCTGCTCGGCATCGCCTCGATGACCCCGACCGGGATCAACGGGGCGCTGTTCGCCAACATCGCCCACGGGCTCGTCACCGGCCTGCTCTTCTTCCTGGTCGGCAGCCTCAAGGACCGCACGGGGACGACCGACCTCGACGCCCTCGCCGGCGGCTCCGGCGCGGCCCTCTACGGCCGGACGCCCCGCCTCGGCGGCCTGTTCGCGTTCGCCGCCGTCGCCTCCCTCGGCCTCCCGGGCCTGGCCGGCTTCTGGGGCGAGATGCTCGCCCTGTTCGGGGCGTTCGACCCGGGTGACGGGATCGGCCGGCCCGCCTTCCTCGTCTTCACCGCGATCGGCGCGTTCGGCACGCTGCTCACCGCCGCCTACCTCCTGGTCGTCGTCCGCCGCCTGTGCATGGGGCCGGCCCCCGCTCCGACCGCCCCGGTCGACGGCGCTTCCGAGGCCCCGCTCGTCGGCGCACCCACGGCCGCCGCCGCGGCGCCGAAGGCCTACGCCCCGGCCGGCACCCTCCCCGCGCGGACCGCCATCGACCCGCAAACGAAGGCCCCTACAGCGGGCGAGCCCGCCGGCGGCCGGCTGAGCGGTATCCCGGACGTCCGGCCGTACGAGCTGGCCACCTGGACGCCGCTTGTCGTCCTCACCGTCGTCGCCGGTCTCTGGCCCGCGCTCCTCCTGGGCCTCACCGACCCGGCCGTGCAGCAGCTGTTCACCGGAGGCACGTCGTGAGCAACCTCGTCCAGTCCGTCGACTGGCCGGCGATCGCCCCGCCCACGCTCACGGCCCTCGTGGCGCTGGTCGTCCTGGTCGCCGACCTGTTCCTCCCCGCGGAGCGCAAGAACCTGCTGGGGTGGCTCTCGATCGCCGGTCTGGCGGGAGCGCTGGCCCTCCTGGTGCCGCTCCTCGGCGACGACCGCTCGACCTTCTGCCTGACCGAGGGCCCCGAGGCGTGCAGCTACACCGCAGACGCCTTCGCCCTCGTCATCCAGCTCCTGGTCCTCGGGGCCGCCCTGCTGACCGCTCTCATGTCGACGGCCACCGCCAGAGAGCTGCCCCAGGGGGAGTACTGGTTCCTGCTGCTCTCGTCCGCGGCGGGCGCCGCCCTGCTGCCCGCCTCGCGCGACCTCGCGACCCTGATCGTCGCCCTTGAGGTGGCCTCCCTGCCGGCCTTCGCCCTGGTCGGCCTCAAGCGCGGCGACCGGCGGTCCTCGGAAGCGGCCCTGAAGTTCTTCCTCTCCTCGGTCACCGCCACCACCGTTTCCCTGCTCGGCGTCAGCTTCGTCTACGCGGCCACGGGGTCGCTGCACCTGACGACCGTCGCGCGCGCGGACGTCGATCCGCGACTGACCGTCCTCATGCAGACGGGCGTCGTCCTCACGCTCGTCGGCTTCGCCTTCAAGACCGCCGCCGCCCCGTTCCACTTCTGGGTGCCCGACACCTACATCGGCGCCCCGCTCCCCGTGGCCGCCTACCTCTCGGTCGTCGGCAAGGCGGTCGGCTTCTCAGGACTCGTCCTCCTGGCCGTCGTCGCCTTCCCCGACCACGGCGACGTCTGGGGACCGGCGCTCGCCGCGCTCGCCGCGCTCACGATGACCCTGGGGAACACCGCCGCCCTGCGCCAGGACCCCTCCCGCGACCGCAGCGCGGTCCGGCTGCTCGCCTGGTCCTCCATCGGCCAGGCGGGCTACCTCCTGGTGCCGATCGCGGCGGCCGCCTACGGCGACGGGGAGCGGTCCGCGGGACAGGTCGTCGGTTCGACGGTCGCCTACGCGCTGATGTACGCCGCCGTGAACCTCGGCGCCTTCGCCGTCGCCGCCCTGGTGGGCCGCCGGCACGGCCTGAACCGCCTGTCCGACTACCAGGGCCTCTACGCCACCCACCCGCTCGCCGCGCTGTCGCTGGCGTTCTTCCTGCTGTGCCTGGCCGGCCTGCCGCCCGGCATCGTCGGCCTGTTCGCCAAGGTCACGGTCTTCCAGGCCGCCGTCGACGCGGGCCTCGGGTGGCTGGCCGTCCTCATGGCCGTCAACGTCGTCATCGCGCTCGTCTACTACCTGCGGTGGACCGCGCTCCTGTTCCGCGCGCCCGCCGACCCGCAGGAAGCGCCCTCCGCGCGGAGGCGCGTTCCGCTGCCGCTCGCCCTGAGCATCGCCCTGGCGGCCGTCCTCGGAATCGTCCTCTCCGGAGCCCCCCAGCTCGTCCTCCGCTTCGCGGACACCACGCTCTTCTGACGCTTCCGCCACCCTTCACACCCGTGTTCGACACGCGGACCCGCATTCCTGTTACGGTCCGGGACGCCCACCGGTGGCGGCGGGCGTCCGGGTTCCACCGTCCTGAGGGAGAGCAGCAGCGTGTTCGACGGCTTCAAGGCCTTCATACTCCGCGGCAACATCGTCTCGACCGCCGTGGGTCTGGCGATCGGTGTCGCCTTCACGGCCCTGGTCACCGGCTTCACAGAGGCGTTCATCAGCCCGCTGCTCGGTGCGGCGACCGGTGCGGTGGGCGACTACAGCAAGGCCCACTTCGAGTTCTCGGGCGTCGATTTCCCCTACGGCAAGTTCGTCAGCGCCTGCATCGCCTTCACGATCACCGCTTTCATCCTCTACTTCCTGATCGTCGCCCCCATGGCCAAGCTCCAGACCCGCCTGGAGGGCCCCAAGACGGTCGACATCAAGGCCGCCCTCAGGGACTGCCCCCGCTGCTTCGCCGAGATCCCGGGCATCGCCTCCCGCTGCCCCCAGTGCACCAGCGACGTGGAGTCCGACCCCGAGGCACTCGCTCTGGCCAGGGACGTCCTCAAGAAGTGACCCCTTCGGCGGCATCCCGCCCGTGCGCACAAGGGAACTAGCTCCGCTCGCCTGGCGTTGACCTTGCAGGGAGGGTCCACTGAGGAGTGGAAGCAACCCAGCAACCAGTCGATGGTTCCCCACCGCACCACTGGGAGGGCGTACCGTGCACCGCCGGCACAACGGGCTGAAGACCGCCGTACTACTCGGCGGTCTCTCCGCCCTGATCCTCGTCATCGGCAGCTTCTTCGGCCGTACGGGCCTGATCGTCGCCCTGTTCGTTGCCCTCGGCGCGAACGCGTACGCGTACTGGAACAGCGACAAGCTGGCCCTGCGCGCCATGCGGGCGCGACCGGTCAGCGAGTTCGAGGCCCCGCAGCTCTACCGCATGGTCCGCGAGCTCTCCACCCAGGCCCGGCAGCCCATGCCGAGGCTCTACATCTCGCCCACCGAGGCCCCCAACGCCTTCGCCACCGGCCGCAACCCGCGCAACGCGGCGGTCTGCTGCACCGAGGGCATCCTGCGGCTGCTCGACGAGCGCGAATTGCGCGGTGTCATCGGGCACGAGCTGAGCCACGTCTACAACCGCGACATCCTGATCTCCTCCGTCGCCGGGGCCCTCGCCTCGGTGGTGATGTTCCTGGTGAACTTCGCCTGGCTCATCCCGGTCGGCCGCTCCAGCGACGACGACGGACCGGGTCTGTTCGGCATGCTCCTGATCATGATCCTCGGCCCGCTCGCCGCCTCGATCATCCAGCTCGCCGTCAGCCGCTCGCGCGAGTACGAGGCGGACGCGTCGGGAGCCCAGCTCACCGGGGACCCGCTCGCCCTCGCCAGTGCCCTGCGCAAGCTGGAGGCGGGCACCAAGCAGCTCCCGCTGCCGCCGGAGCCCCGTCTGGAGACCGCGAGCCACATGATGATCGCGAACCCCTTCCGGCCCGGCCAGGGCGCCGCCAAGCTGTTCTCCACCCACCCGCCCATGGCCGAGCGGATCGCCCGGCTCGAGCAGATGGCAGGCCCCCGCCCGTGAAGACCCTCCTGAACGTCGTCTGGCTCGTCCTCTGCGGGTTCTGGATGTGCCTCAGCTACCTCGCCGCAGGCCTGCTCCTGTGCATCACGATCATCGGCATCCCGTTCGGCCTGGCCGCCTTCCGGATCGGCGTCTACGCCCTGTGGCCGTTCGGGCAGACCGTGGTCGACCGGCGCGACGCCGGCGCGCCCTCGTGCGTCGGCAACGTGCTCTGGCTCGTGCTGGCCGGCTGGTGGCTCGCCCTGGGGCACGTGATCACGGGGGTCGCGCTCTGCGTCACGATCATCGGCATCCCCTTGGGCATCGCCAACTTCAAGCTGATCCCCGTCTCCCTCATGCCGCTCGGCAAGGAGATCGTGCCCACCGACCAGCCCTTCGCCGCGCGCTAGGACGCGCGACCGGACGCCCCCTGGGGGGCGTTCACGCGCAACTACCGCCCCGTCCCCGGACGTCCTCCTTCCCGAACGGCCGTTTGGCGCGGTCGAAGGGAAGGCAGGTTGACGGCATGACCATCATCGGCTGGATCGTCCTCGGACTCGTCGCAGGCGTCATCGCCAAGGTCCTGCTGCCGGGACGCGACCCGGGCGGCATCATCGGGACCACCGTCATCGGCGTCGTCGGCGCGTTCCTCGGAGGCTGGCTCTCGGCGCAGGTCCTCGACCGCCCGGTCGGACACGACTTCTACGACGCGGGGACCTGGCTCGCCGCGATAGCCGGGTCGCTGGTGCTGCTGATCCTGTACCGCATCTTCTTCGGGCACTCCCGCGAGCGGCGATAGCCGGGCCCCGCAGGGACGGGTCGACGACGACGGGCGGGTACCGGGGACGATCCCGGCACCCGCCCGTCGTGGACGATCCGCGCGTCAGCGGTAGTTGACGAACTGGATCGCGAAGTCGAAGTCCTTCTCCTTGAGCAGCGCCTGCACCGCCTGGAGGTCGTCACGGCTCTTGGAGGAGACGCGCAGCTCCTCGCCCTGCACCTGCGCCTTGACGCCCTTGGGGCCCTCGTCGCGGATCGTCTTCGCGACCTTCTTGGCGTTCTCCTGGGAGATGCCCTCCACGATCGACGCGAAGAGCTTGTACTCCTTGCCGGACAGCTGCGGCTCGCCCGCGTCCAGCGACTTCAGCGAGATACCGCGCTTGATCAGCTTGCTCTGGAAGATGTCGAGGATGGCGAGCACCCGCTCCTCGCCGCTCGCCTGCATCAGGATCTTCTCGCCCGTCCACGCGATCGACGCGTCGGTGCCCTTGAAGTCGTAGCGCTGCGAGATCTCCTTGGCGGCCTGGTTGAGGGCGTTGTCGACCTCCTGCCGCTCGACCTTCGAGACGATGTCGAAACTGGAGTCGGCCATGTCCTGTGGCTCCTTGCGTCGTGTTGCCGGTGTGAGGGACTGCTCCTTGTGCGGCGTCAAGCCTAGTCACCCCCGCCCGCCCCTGTGCCGGTCAATCGAGTGGCGGAGCACCCCTCGTCATCAGGTATCGTTTACGACGTCGCCAGGGAGCGAGGCCGCGAGGCCCAGCCCACCCCGGTGGCATCCCATGGCGGTGTGCCCGAGTGGCCAATGGGAGCGGACTGTAAATCCGCCGGCTTCGCCTTCCCAGGTTCGAATCCTGGCGCCGCCACATGTGAGAGAACGGCCCCCGACCAGCGGAAACGCTGACCGGGGGTCGTTTGCGTCGGCCGGGCGCGGGACGGCGAGGACGCCGGGCGCGGGACTACTGGCCCGCCACCGACTTCACCGCGACGGGGACCGGGACGGTGCCGGTGATGAGCTCCAGGGTGAGGCCGGTGGTGGCGGGGGTGTCGAGGAGTTCGAGGAGGGTGGCGGCGACGTCGTCGCGGGGGATCTGCCCGCGGCCCGTGGAGGCCTCCAGGCGGACGCGTCCGGTGCCCGGGTCGTCGGTGAGGCCGCCGGGGCGCAGGACGGTGCAGTCGAGGGCCGCACGGGCGCGTACGGCGTCGTCGGCCGCGCCCTTGGCCCGCAGGTAGGCGTCGAAGACCTCGTCGCCCTCCTTGCGCGCGTCCGCGCCCATCGAGGAGACGATCACGTACCGCGGGACGCCGGCGCGTTCGGCGGCGTCCGCGAGCAGCACGGCGGCGTCGCGGTCGACCGTCTCCTTGCGCTCCACACCGCTGCCGGGGCCCGCGCCGGCGGCGAACACCGCCGCGTCGGCCCCCTGGAGCAGCTCGGCGACCTGGTCGACCGAGGCCGACTCCAGGTCGCAGACGACCGGTTCCGCACCCGCCGTCCTCAGGTCGTCCGCCTGGCCGGGATCGCGGATGATCCCCACCGCCTCGTCCCCGCGCGCAGCGAGCAGCCGCTCCAGCCGCAGCGCGATCTGACCATGTCCACCAGCGATGACAATGCGCATGTTCCCGACGTTACGCCCGTCGGCGCAACCATGCGCGGGGCCTGCGGGTCTTCTGTGCGATCAACGAGATGACCGCCCCGAGGAGCACCCGATCAGCGCGTCACGCACCACCCTCATCGCCGCAGGCTGCGCGGCCGTCCTGCTCGCCGGGACGACGACCGCCTGCGGCACCGTCGAACACCTGTCGGCGGCCCGCAAGGCGGGCAACGCGCTCGCGAAGCTCGGCGAGCAGCGCTCGCTGACGATGGAGATATCCCTCAGGGGGGATTCGAGCGGCCTGCTTGCCTCCGCCGCTTCGGGCGGCGCGCCGGGCGGGCTCCCGAAAGGCGCGAAGGCGCTGATGACCTTCCATGCGCGCAAGCCCATCGCCGAGGCGGCGGCCGACGACATGATCAGCACCTCGGTGCGGTTCACGTCCACGAAGGGGACGCTGACGGAGTACCGGGTCATCGGTGACGACGCCTACCACCGGATGGACCCCGAGGTCGCCTACGGCCCCGAGGAGACGGCGCGGATGCGCGCGTTCTACGCCGACTCGCCCATGGCGGACGTGATGGAGGGCTACCTGGCGGGCGGCTGGGTGCACACGACCGCACCGGCGCGCCCCCAGGGCGGCGCAGAGGACCCGCAGGCGCGCGGTGAGCTCCTCGACGTCCTCCGGGACGTCGCCGCGAGCGAGGTCCGCTTCCGCGACGCGGGCCACCACGACGGCGCCGAGGTCATCGCGGCCGAGGCCTCCCCGCGCGGCCTCGTGACGGCGCTCGTCGAGCAACTGGGCGACCTGGACGGGGCCGGGGCGTTGGCCGGCGCCCTCGGCGGGCAGGTCCCCGCCCTCGGCGAGGCGAACGTCTCCGAGGAGAAGCTCGCCGAGCTTCCGGACGACGTCGTCACCCTCGACCTGGCGGTCCGACACGGGGTCCTGACGGGGCTTTCGCTCGACCTCACGCAGTTCGACCTCGGCGATGCCGTCGAGGCGCACTCCGAGGGCGACGCGCAGGAGGAGCCGAGGAGCCACGAGGAGCCGGGGAGCGAGGAGAGCGGCCACGAAGAGGCTCCAGAGGAGCTCTCCCTCGACATCCGCTTCGGTGAGGCCCGCCACCGGACCGTCGCTCCCGAGGACGCGCAGGAGATGCCCACGCAGCCGACGTCGGCGGCCGTCTGACCCCTCGGCGCGCGGCAGCCGCGGCCCACGGCACCAGCTCACCCCTGGCCGGCCCCCGCCGCACCACCCCCCGGCGTCCCCCGCCCCTGCCGCGGCAGTTCCAGCGCGGACGCCGAGTCGCAGTACTCCCGCACCGCGCTGGTGCGCGCCACCACCCGTCCGTGGTGGATCACGACGCGGCTGTAGGCGAGCGAGAGCACGCCGTCGAGGCGCTCGCCGCGCACGGCGAGCAGCTCGGCGGGGAAGCCCGCCTCGACCCGCACCTCCGGGAGGCCCATCGCGGCCCGCGCGTGCGCCGAGACCGCCTCGTAGGCCTCGGCGGCGCGCAGCCCGTGCTGGGAGGCCAACAGGAACGCGGCCTCCAGCGGGTCGCCGCGGCCCACCGGGTTCGCGACGTCGCGCAGAGCCCCGCTGCCCGCCGCGACCCGCACCCCCGCGGCCCGCAGCAGCCGTACGGGGGCCACGTCGACCCCCGCGAGGTCCGAGGCCGCCACCGGGCCCTCGGAGGCCCGGCAGGCGCCCTGCGGCAGGCATGTGACGGTCACTCCGGCGGCCGCCAGGCCCTCCGCCGCGCGCAGCGCCGTCTCGCGCGGCAGCCGCCCCAGGCCGGCGCAGGGGCCGAGGGACACCGCCGCGCGCAGGCCGCCCGCCTGGGCCGCGAGCCGGGCGAGGCGGGCCGGGTCGTCGCCGTCGGTGTGCAGGTCGACGGGGCAGCCGTGCTCCGCGGCGACGGTCAGCGCCGCCTCGACGAAGCCCGCGGGGTCGGGGTCCAGGTCGGGGCAGCCGCCGACCACCGCGGCCCCCATCTTCATCGCGTCCCGCAGCATCGCGAGGCCGTCCGCGCCCGCCCGGCCGGTCAGGAGGCGCGGTACGGCGACGGCCGTGACGTCGGTGAGCCCGCGCAGCGAACGCCGCGCCTGGAGCACCGCCTCCAGCGGGCCGAGCCCCCGGGGGCCGCCGACCCGCACGTGCGTGCGCAGCGCCGTCGCGCCGTGCCCGAGCTGCAGCAGCGCCGCCTCGGTGGCGCGCCGCTGCACGTCCTCGCCGGTGTACGGGGGAGGTCCGCCCTGGGAGGCCGCGTCCGCGGTCAGCGCGGTGTCGGCGTGGGCGTGCGGTTCGGCGGGCGCGGGCAGGAGCAGGTGGCCGGTCAGGTCCATCCGCAGTCCGCGCGGGGCGCTGAGGCTGCCCGCGGTTCCCACCGCCTGGATGTGGCCGGCCGCGAGCCGGACGTCGACGGTGCGGCCGTCGTCGAGCCGGGCGCCGGTCAGCAGGAGCGAGCCGGCGTCGTCCTCGGGGGTGCGTCCCTCGAACGGGGAGGGCTGAGGCTGGCTGTCTGGCATCGCGCTCCTGGGTGACGCAGGGTCCGACGAGCCTAGGGGGACCGACCGCCTCCGCCCGGGAGGGCCGGATTAGTCGTACCGGCGCGCCTCGGCCGGGCGTGCCGGACCGCACTCCCGGGTCCCCCGGGGGACCTGCGACGGATGCCGTCAGAGGCTCCCGAAACGGATTTGGGCGATCGGCGGGCAAGCGTGTAATGTCTTCCTCGCTCGCCCCAATAGCTCAGTCGGTAGAGCGTCTCCATGGTAAGGAGAAGGTCTACGGTTCGATTCCGTATTGGGGCTCTGATGTGCGGCTCCTCCACCCCCGGGTGGAGGGCTCGCATCAAAGCGGTGTAGCTCAGTCGGTAGAGCAAGCGGCTCATAATCGCTGTGTCACCGGTTCAAGTCCGGTCACCGCTACTGACAGTAGCCGATTGCGGGGTCGGTCCTTCGATCGGCTACTCTTCTATGCGTTCATCCGTCCATCGTCCGTCCAAGGAGCACTCACGTGGCTGCCACCGACGTCCGCCCGAAGATCACGCTGGCCTGCGTGGAGTGCAAGGAGCGGAACTACATCACCAAGAAGAACCGGCGTAACGACCCGGACCGTCTTGAGATGAAGAAGCACTGCCCTCGCTGCAAGTCGCACACCGCGCACCGCGAGACGCGATAACACCAGGCTCGTACACGAGGCCGTCCCCTTCGCGGGGGGCGGCCTCGTGTCGTTGCGCGCGCACGTGTCCCCGGAGCAGGAATCCCAGGAGGAAGCATGGCCCTCGACCAGTCCTTCGTGGGGCGGAGCTATCCGCCCACCGGCGCGTACGAGGTCGGCCGGGAGAAGATCCGCGAGTTCGCCGAGGCCGTCGGCGACCCGAATCCCGCCTACACGGACCCGGAGGCCGCCAAGGCGCTCGGGCACCCGGACGTGATCGCGCCGCCGACCTTCGTGTTCGCGGTCACGTTCAAGGCGGCCGGACAGGTCATCGAGGACCCGCAGCTGGGGCTCGACTACAGCCGCGTCGTGCACGGCGACCAGAAGTTCGCCTACCGGCGCCCGGTGCGGGCCGGCGACCGGCTGAGCGTCACCTCCACCATCGAGACGGTGAGGTCGATGGCGGGCAACGACATCCTGGACATCCGTGGCGAGGTCCACGACGAGACCGGCGAGCACGTCGTCACGACGTGGATCAAGCTGGTCGCGCGTGCGGCAGAGGAGGCGTGACGATGACGGCGACGATTTCCCGCGCGAAGGTCCCGTACGCGGACGTGGAGGTCGGCACGGAGCTCCCCGCGCAGAGCTTCCCGGTGACGCGCGCCACGCTCGTGCGGTACGCGGGCGCGTCGGGCGACTTCAACCCGATCCACTGGAACGAGCGGTTCGCCCGGGCCGTCGGGCTGCCGGACGTGATCGCGCACGGCATGTTCACCATGGCCGAGGCGATCCGGGTGGTCACCGACTGGGCCGGCGACCCGGGGGCCGTCGTCGAGTACGGCGTGCGCTTCACGAAGCCGGTCGTCGTGCCGGACGACGACCGGGGGGCGCTGATCGAGGTCAGCGCGAAGGTGGCGGCGAAGCTGGACGACGACCTGGTGCGCGTCGACCTGACGGCCGTCTCGGACGGTAAGAAGGTGCTGGGCATGGCCCGCGCGGTGGTCCGGCTCGGCTGATCCGGGGCGGTCGGCGACGGACGAGGTAAGGGGCGGTCTCTCTGGAGATCGCCCCTTACCGCTGCCTCCAGGAGCGCGATCCGCGGGTGGAAAGCCCTTGACCAAGTTAGTAAGTGGCCACTAACTTAAAGGCATGGTCAGGATGAGCGCAGAGGAGCGGCGTGAAAGCGTCGTCCGCGCGGCGATGATCGAGTTCGCCCGCGGCGGCTACCACGGCACGTCCACCGAGGCGATCGCCAAAAGGGTGGGCGTCTCGCAGCCGTACCTCTTCCGGCTCTTCCCCGACAAGCGCGCCATCTTTCTGGCAGCCGCCGTCCGCTGCGCCGACGAGACCGCCCGCGTCATGGTCGAGGCGGCGCGGAACCGGAGCGCCGGCACCGCCTTCGAGGCGTGCGGCGAGGCGTACCGGGAGCTGCTCGAGCACAACCCGGACATGCTCCTGATGCAGATGCAGACGAACGTCGCGGTGGCGTCGGCGGCCGCCGCGGGGGACGTGGCGTTCGGCGACCCGATCCGCGCGTCCTGGGAGCGCCTGTGGGACGCGATCCACGAGGCGCTGGGCGGGGAGCAGGGCGAGACGACCACCTTCATGGCCTACGGGATGCTGATCAACGTCCTGGCCTCGCTCGGCTTCCCGTCGGGGCACCGGCTGTGGGCGGGTTTCGAACACACCCAGCCGCCCGGAGCCTGAACGACCCACCGCAACGAGTTCGTACCGCTTCATGTCCAGCGAAATTAGTGGTTGATAACTAACGAGCAGGGAGAGTCATGAAAACGCGAACAGCGGACGGCCGCAGCGCCGTCTGGGCGCTGATCATCACCAGCGTCGCCGGCTTCATGGCGGCACTCGACAACCTCGTCGTCACCACCGCCCTCCCGTCCATCCACGACGACCTCGGCGGCGGCCTGGCGGACCTCCAGTGGACCGTCAACGCCTACACGCTGACGTTCGCCGTCCTCCTCATGCTCGGCGCGGCCCTGGGGGACCGGTTCGGGCGCCGGCGGCTGTTCAACCTGGGCCTGCTGGTCTTCACCGCCTCGTCGGCGGCCGCCGCGCTCGCGCCCGGCATCGGCTCCCTGGTGGCGGCCCGCGCCGTCCAGGGCGTCGGAGCGGCGATCATGATGCCGCTCACCCTCACCCTGCTCACGGCGGCCGTCCCGGCGGCCCGCCGCGGCGCCGCGCTCGGCGTCTTCGGCGCGGTGACCGGTCTCGCCGTCGCCAGCGGGCCGCTGATCGGCGGCAGCCTCACCGAGCACTTCTCCTGGCAGTGGATCTTCTGGCTCAACGTCCCCGTCGGCCTCGCCCTCCTGCCGCTCGCGCGGCTGCGCCTGAGGGAGTCGCACGCCCCGGACGCGCGCCTGGACGTCCCCGGCACCCTGCTCGTCAGCCTCGGGCTCTTCGGCGTCGTCTACGCGCTGGTCAACGGCGAGAGCGACGGGTGGACCGCGGCGCCGATCCTCGGCGGCCTCGTCGTCGGCACGGCGCTGCTCGCGGCCTTCGTACGGCACGGCTACCGCGCGGAGCGGCCCATGCTTCCCATGCGCCTCTTCCACGACCGCGGCTTCTTCGGGATCAACATCGCGAGCCTGCTGATGTTCCTCGGCATGTTCGGGTCGATCTTCCTGCTCAGCCAGTTCCTGCAGAGCGTGCTCGGGCACTCGCCCACCGAGGCGGGGCTGCGGATGCTGCCCTGGACGGGCATGCCGCTGATCGTCGCCCCGATCGCCGGGTACCTCTCGGACCGCATCGGCGGCCGGCCGGTGGTCGTCGCCGGGCTCGCCCTCCAGGCCGTCGGGCTCGCCTGGTACGCCCTGATCCTCGATCCGGCGGTCTCCTACGCTGCGCAGCTGCCCGCGCTGGTCGTCTCCGGCATCGGCATGGGGCTGTACTTCGCACCGGCCGCGAACGTGGTCATGTCCAGCGTGCGTACGGCCGAGCAGGGGATCGCGTCCGGGGCGAACAACGCGCTGCGGGAGGTCGGGGGAGCGCTCGGGGTCGCTGTCCTGGGAGCGATCTTCGCCGCGCAGGGCGGGTACGGCACGCCCGACTCCTTTACCGACGGCACCGTCCCCGCGCTGTGGGTCGGGGCGGGGACGGTCGCGGTCGCCGCGGTGGTGGCGCTGCTCATTCCGCGCCGCGGGGCGCGGGAGGCCGCCGCCGTGCCGGACGAGCCGCCGGTCCTGGCCGCGGTCTGAGCACCCGCCCACCACTCCCGAGGAGAATCCCGTGCCCGACGTCCCCTGGTTCACCCCGCACCGCCCCGACCCCGAGGCCGAGCTGTACGTCATGGCCTCGCGGTTCGAGACCCGCACGCTGACCGGCGCGCTGCGGTTCCTGCTCGGTACGCCCGGCATCCTGCGCCAGCTCCGGTCCGCGCCGGGTGCGCACGGTGCGGCCCTGCGCGCCCGACCGTTCCGCCGCACCTTCCTGACCCTGTCCGTCTGGGAGTCGCGGGACGCGCTCCACCGCTTCGCGGGCAGCGGTACGCACCGCGCCACCGCGCGGCGGCTCGCTCCCCTCATGCGGGCGTCCGCCTTCACGCACTGGTCCGCCCCTGCGGACGCGCTGCCCCTGAGCTGGGGTGAGGCGACACGTCAGCTCGACGAGGCCGAGTGAGCACCCGACGCCGCGGCGGGGCCTGCCCGCAGGGAGGCTTCGCCGCTGCGGGCAGGCGCGCCGCACCACCCCGCCCCGACGTACGCGGCAACCCGTCGGCGCACGCCCTCGCAGGTGGTACGCGTCCCGCGCCGCCCCTCTCGTACGCTGGACCCCGTGCAGGAACTCCACGACGCTCCCCTCGCCCCCCTGACCACGTTCCGCCTCGGTGGGCCCGCGACCCGGCTGGTGACGGCGACGACCGATGACGAGGTGATCGACGCCGTCGCCACGGCGGACGCGGAAGGGACGCCGCTGCTGATCATCGGCGGCGGCTCGAACCTGGTGATCGCGGACCGCGGATTCCAAGGCACCGCGCTGCGGATCGCGACCCGGGGCTTCCACCTCGACGGCACCCGTCTGGAACTGGCCGCGGGCGAGAACTGGTCGGACGCGGTCGCCCGCACCGTGGACGCGGGGCTGGCGGGGATCGAGTGCCTGGCGGGCATCCCGGGATCGGCGGGTGCGACGCCGATCCAGAACGTCGGCGCCTACGGCCAGGAGGTGTCGAGCACGATCACCGAGGTGGTCGCGTACGACCGGACCACCCGGGAGACCGTGACCCTGAAGAACGAGGAGTGCGCGTTCTCCTACCGGCACAGCGCGTTCAAGGAGCACCCGGAGCGGTACGTGGTGCTCCGGGTGCGGTTCGAGCTGGAGGACGCGGACGGGCTGAGCGCGCCCCTGAAGTACGCGGAGACCGCGCGGGCGCTCGGCGTGGAACCGGGTGAGCGGGTTCCCGCCCGACAGGCGCGGGAGACGGTCCTGGAACTGCGCGCGGGCAAGGGCATGGTCCTGGACGCGGCGGACCACGACACGTGGTCGGCGGGTTCGTTCTTCACCAACCCCGTGCTCGACCAGGCCGCCTACGACGCGTTCCTGGCCCGCGTCCACGACCGCCTCGGCCCGGAGACCGCTCCGCCCGCCTTCCCGACCGGCGACGGCCGCGTCAAGACCTCCGCCGCCTGGCTGATCGACCGCGCGGGCTTCGGCAAGGGCTACGGGAGCGGCCCGGCCCGCATCTCCACCAAGCACACGCTCGCCCTCACCAACCGAGGGAACGCCACCACGGAGGACCTCCTGACCCTGGCCCGCGAGGTCGTGGCGGGCGTCCACGCGGCCTTCGGGGTGACGCTGGTCAACGAGCCGGTGACGGTCGGCGTCGCGCTGTAGCCCGCCGCACAGGCACGCCGGCAGCCCGCCGTGCGGGAACGCCACCCGCCCGCCGCACCGTCACGTCAACAGCCAGTCGTCGATCCCCGCGAGCAGCTTCGCCCGCTCGTCCACCGGCGCCGCCGAGGCCCGCACGGACTGCCGGGCGAGCTCCGCCAGCTCCTCGTCGGTGAACGCGTGGTGCTCGCGCGCGATCTCGTACTGCGCGGCGAGGCGGGACCCGAAGAGCAGCGGGTCGTCGGCGCCCAGGGCCATCGGCACGCCCGCGTCGAAGAGGGTGCGCAGCGGCACGTCCTCGGGGCGCTCGTAGACCCCCAGGGCGACGTTCGAGGCCGGGCACACCTCGCAGGTGACGCCGCTCTCGGCGAGCCGGCGCAGGAGCCGCGGGTCCTCCGCCGCGCGGACGCCGTGCCCGATGCGGGACGCGTCCAGGTCGTCGAGGCAGTCGCGCACGGAGGACGGCCCGCTGAGCTCGCCCCCGTGCGGGGCGGCGAGCAGCCCGCCCTCGCGGGCGATGGCGAAGGCGCGGTCGAAGTCGCGTGCCATGCCGCGCCGTTCGTCGTTGGAGAGCCCGAAACCGACCACCCCGCGGTCGGCGTGGCGGACGGCGATCCTCGCCAGCGTCCGCGCGTCCAGGGGGTGCTTCATGCGGTTGGCGGCCACCAGGACGCGTATCCCGAGACCGGTCTCCCTGGAGGCGCTGTCGACCGCGTCCAGGATGATCTCCATCGCCGGCAGCAGACCGCCGAGGCGGGGCGCGTAGGAGGTCGGGTCGACCTGGATCTCCAGCCAGCCGGAGCCGTCCCGCACGTCCTCCTCGGCGGCCTCGCGGACGAGCCGCTGGATGTCCTCGGGCTCGCGCAGGCAGGAGCGGGCCATGTCGTACAGCCGCTGGAAGCGGAACCAGCCGCGCTCGTCGGTGGCCCGCAGCTTCGGCGGGGCGCCGCCCTTGAGGGCCTCCGGCAGGTGCACGCCGTACTTGTCGGCGAGCTCCAGGAGGGTCCCGGGCCGCATCGACCCGGTGAAGTGCAGATGCAGATGGGCCTTGGGCAGCAGTCGCAGGTCTCGTACACGCTCCATCGTCAGATCCTGCCGTACGCGGGTGACGACCTGGTAGCCGCATCCCCTTACGAGGGGTTGCTCGAACAGGGGAACGAAAAAGTGGGCCTCCGGACGATCGTCCGGAGGCCCGCCCGCAACACCAGCCGTCAGCGCGCCTCGGCCAGCAGCTTCTGGATGCGGGAGACGCCCTCGACGAGGTCCTCGTCGCCCAGGGCGTACGACAGCCGCAGGTAACCGGGGGTCCCGAAGGCCTCGCCGGGCACCACCGCGACCTCGACCTCCTCCAGGATCAGCTCCGCGAGCTCCACCGACGTCTCGGGGCGACGGCCGCGGATCTCCTTGCCGAGCAGGCCCTTGACCGACGGGTACGCGTAGAACGCGCCCTCGGGGACCGGGCAGAGCACGCCCTCGATCTCGTTGAGCATCCGCACCATGGTCTGGCGGCGGCGGTCGAACGCCGTCTTCATCTCGTCGACGGCCGACAGGTCGCCGGAGACCGCCGCGAGGGCCGCGGCCTGGGCCACGTTGCTCACGTTCGAGGTGGCGTGCGACTGGAGGTTCGTCGCCGCCTTGACGACGTCGTGGGGACCGACGATCCACCCGACCCGCCAGCCGGTCATCGCGTACGTCTTCGCCACGCCGTTCACGACGATGCACTTGTCGCGCAGCGCGGGCACGGCCACCGGCAGCGAGACGAACTCGGCGTCGCCGTAGACCAGGTGCTCGTAGATCTCGTCGGTGAGCACCCACAGGCCGTGCTCGGCGGCCCAGCGGCCGATCTCCTCGACCTGCTCGCGGGTGTAGACCGCGCCGGTGGGGTTCGACGGGGAGACGAAGAGCAGCACCTTGGTGCGCTCGGTGCGCGCGGCCTCCAGCTGCTCGACGGTCACCCGGTAGCCGGTGGTCTCGTCCGCCACGACGTCGACCGGGACGCCGCCGGCGAGCTGGATCGACTCGGGGTACGTGGTCCAGTACGGCGTCGGGACGATGACCTCGTCGCCGGGGTCGAGGATGGTGGCGAACGCGCCGTAGATGGCCTGCTTGCCGCCGTTGGTGACGAGCACCTGGGAGGCGTCGATCTCGTAGCCCGAGTCGCGCAGCGTCTTGGCGGCGATCGCGGCCTTGAGCTCCGGGAGCCCGCCGGCCGGCGTGTAGCGGTGGTACTTGGGGTTACTGCAGGCCTCGACGGCGGCCTCGACGATGTAGCCGGGCGTCGGGAAGTCGGGCTCGCCCGCGCCGAAGCCGATCACGGGACGGCCGGCGGCCTTGAGGGCCTTGGCCTTCGCGTCGACGGCGAGGGTGGCGGACTCGGAGATCGCACCGATGCGGGCGGAGACCCGGCGCTCGGTCGGAGGAGTGGCAGCGCTCATGCGGCCCATGGTCCCAGACCCCGGAGAAGCCCCGCACACGGGTTTCACCTCGCGTCCACCGCACGTCCGCGCGGACGCTCGGTGGAACTTTCGCGATCTTCCCGCGCTATGTGTTCGACGGCGGGAGCGGAACCACGTACACTCACCTGTCGTTGGCCCTCACCAGCCCGCACCTCGCACCCCGGGAATGCACCGGGAGGGATGCGGTACGTTGGTGGGAACCACAAAGGGTCGTAGCTCAATTGGTAGAGCACTGGTCTCCAAAACCAGCGGTTGGGGGTTCAAGTCCCTCCGGCCCTGCTACACACACCTTCGCCAGGATGTGTGACGCATGTACGTATCTCGATGAATCGCCGTGCGGCTCGACCGGGCGCGGCACGGCCACGACCCGGAATCAGGTGAGGACGCGTGACGGACGCCCTGGGCTCCATCGACAAGCCTGATGCCGAGGACGAGGCGGCCGAGTCGGCGGCGTCCAAGAAGACGAAGCGCGGCGGCAAGCGCGGCAAGAAGGGCCCCTTCGGCCGTCTCGCGGTCTTCTACCGCCAGATCGTCGCCGAGCTGCGCAAGGTCGTCTGGCCCACGCGCAACCAGCTCACCACGTACACCACCGTCGTGATCATCTTCGTAGTCATCATGATCGCGCTGGTGACTGTGATTGACTTCGGATTCCAGGAAGCCGTCAAGTACGTCTTCGGCTGATCCACGCGACAGGGCGCCTGGTCTCCGGGCGCCTTTTTCGCATGTTCCACCCCTGTACCTAGGAAGAAGCAGCCACCGTGTCTGACCCGAACCAGAACGAGTCCGTTGCGGACGAGCGCGACATCGTCGAGGCGGCGGACGCTGTCGAGCCTGACCAGGCCGAGCGCGCCGACGCCGCGGCGGGCGAGCCGGCCGAGGAGGCTGCGATCCACCAGGAGCCCGCTGCCGAGGCGGTCGCCGAGGTCGAGGCGGACCTCGCCGAGACCGACGACCTGATCGACGCGGAGGCCGACGCCGAGGTCGAGGCCGCCGATGAGGCCGGCACCGACGCCGAGGTGAGCGCCGCCGCCGCAGAGGCCGTGGTCGACGAGGCGACGGAGGCCGCCGCCGAGGAGCCCGAGGAGCCGGTCGACCCCGTCGAGGCCCTCCGCCAGGAGCTGCGCTTCCTGCCCGGCGAGTGGTACGTCATCCACACCTACGCCGGCTACGAGAAGCGCGTGAAGGCCAACCTGGAGCAGCGCGCCGTCTCGCTGAACGTGGAGGAGTTCATCTATCAGGCCGAGGTGCCTGAGGAGGAAATCGTCCAGATCAAGAACGGCGAGCGGAAGAACGTCCGCCAGAACAAGCTCCCCGGCTACGTCCTGGTCCGCATGGACCTGACGAACGAGTCCTGGGGCGTCGTCCGCAACACCCCCGGTGTCACCGGCTTCGTGGGCAACGCCTACGACCCGTACCCGCTGACGCTGGACGAGATCGTCAAGATGCTCGCCCCCGAGGCCAAGGAGAAGGCCGAGCGCGAGGCCGCCGAGGCCGAGGGCCGGCCGGCGCCGTCCCGCAAGGTCGAGGTCCAGGTGCTCGACTTCGAGGTGGGCGACTCCGTCACCGTCACCGACGGCCCCTTCGCGACCCTCCAGGCCACGATCAACGAGATCAACGCCGACTCCAAGAAGGTCAAGGGCCTCGTCGAGATCTTCGGCCGCGAGACCCCGGTCGAGCTGAGCTTCGACCAGATCCAGAAGAACTGACGATCCGTCCGGACCTCACCGGACCCATACCTTCCGAGCAGGTCGGCGGGGCCTCACAGCCGCGCTGACCTGCTCGGTTTTTGGTCGCACAGCTATACCCGTTATCGTTGTGCGGTATGCCTCCGTCCGGATGAACCGTTCGGCGGCGAAACACTCTCAAGGACCCGGAGAGAGCAATGCCTCCCAAGAAGAAGAAGGTCACGGGGCTCATCAAGCTCCAGATCAACGCCGGTGCGGCGAACCCGGCCCCGCCGGTCGGCCCCGCGCTCGGCCAGCACGGCGTGAACATCATGGAGTTCTGCAAGGCCTACAACGCGGCGACCGAGTCGCAGCGTGGCTGGGTGATCCCGGTGGAGATCACGGTCTACGAGGACCGCTCCTTCACCTTCATCACCAAGACTCCGCCGGCCGCGAAGATGATCCTCAAGGCCGCGGGCGTGGAGAAGGGCTCCGGCGAGCCGCACAAGACCAAGGTCGCCAAGATCACGGCCGACCAGGTCCGCGAGATCGCCACCACGAAGCTCCCCGACCTGAACGCCAACGACCTCGACGCCGCGTCGAAGATCATCGCTGGCACCGCCCGTTCCATGGGCATCACGGTCGAGGGCTGAGTACCAGCCCCCTCGCACCACACCCCCAGTGGTAGGGCCATGCGCCGGCCCGCACCACGACTCCACGCTCAAGACCAACAGGAGCAGAAGTGAAGCGCAGCAAGAACTTCCGCGCTGCGGACGAGAAGATCGACCGGGAGCGCAACTACGCCCCGCTCGAGGCCGTCCGTCTCGCCAAGGAGACCTCCACGATCAAGTTCGACGGCACCGTCGAGGTCGCCTTCCGCCTGGGTGTCGACCCGCGCAAGGCCGACCAGATGGTCCGTGGCACCGTGAACCTCCCGCACGGCACCGGCAAGACCGCCCGGGTCCTGGTCTTCGCGACCGGTGACCGTGCAGAGGCCGCGCAGGCCGCGGGCGCCGACATCGTCGGCTCCGACGAGCTGATCGACGAGGTCGCCAAGGGCCGCCTGGACTTCGACGCCGTCGTCGCCACCCCGGACCTCATGGGCAAGGTCGGCCGCCTCGGCCGCGTGCTCGGTCCGCGTGGTCTGATGCCGAACCCGAAGACCGGCACCGTCACCCCCGACGTCGCCAAGGCCGTCAACGACATCAAGGGCGGCAAGATCGAGTTCCGCGTGGACCGCCACGCGAACCTCCACTTCATCATCGGCAAGGTCTCGTTCGACGAGACCAAGCTGGTGGAGAACTACGGCGCGGCCCTGGACGAGATCCTGCGTCTGAAGCCGTCCGCGTCGAAGGGCCGCTACATCAAGAAGGCCGCCCTCACCACCACGATGGGCCCCAGCATCCCGCTGGACGCCAACCGCACCCGGAACCTCCTCGTCGAGGAGGACCCGGCCGCGGTCTGAGCCTGACGGCTCACCGAGTGGCTTGAACCGGGCCCGCTCTCCCCTCGGGGGAGGGCGGGCCCGGTCGCGTTGTCAGTGGCGGCGGTTACTCTTTGCGAAAGCTTGGACGGGAGTGGGCCGGGTCGATTCCGGGTGCGCTGGTCGACGGGTGGTAAGCGCGGGGCGGCGGAGAGAACGCGGTCCCGTGGAGAGCAACGGCACGACAAGGGTGGGGACATGAGCAAGACACTGTGGACGCGCGCGGGAGTCGCGGTGGCCGCGGGTGCGGTCATGATCGGCGCAGCGGGCTGCCAGGGCGGCGACACGGCGGCGGACAAGGCCGCGAAGCCGTCGAAGCCCGCGGGGGCGCAGTGGGGCGGCACGCCGGCGCAGGCGATCACCGCGGCGTACGAGAAGGTCGCCGAGGCCAAGTCCTCGAAGGTCCGCATGACGATGTCGATTCCGGGCGCGGCCGGTGCCGGCGGGGCGATGGAGCTGTCCGGGGTCCAGGGCTGGGACCCGAGCGTCATGGACGTGACGATGAAGGGCGGCGAGCTCGCGGCCGATCCGGAGGCCCCCGAGTCCATCCGCGTGATCATGGTCGACAACGTCATGTACATGGACATGGGCGCCAAGGCCGCGGCCGACATGGGCGGCAAGCGGTGGATGAAGCTCGACCTCGCGGCGGCCGCGAAGGCGTCCGGGGACCCGTCCGCCGAAGCGGCGCTGCAGCAGACGGGCGGCCTGGAGAACATCAACCAGGACCCCGCCCAGCAGCTCGCCCTGCTCCTCGACTCGCCGAACCTGAAGCACGTCGGGCCCGAGAAGGTCGAGGGCGTCGACTCCCAGCACTACAAGGGCACTCTGACGTTCAAGGAGATGCTGGACGCCAACAAGTCGCTCGACGTCCTCGGCGGGAAGGACCGCGAGGCGCTCGTCGAGAACGTCGAGAAGGCAGGCATCAAGGGCTACGACATGGACGTCTGGGTCAACAAGGACGGCTATCCCACGCGGATGAAGGTCGGCATCGACTCCAAGGCGGGGAAGATCACCATGGACGCGTACTACTCCGACTACGGAGCGACGGCCGACGTGCAGCCGCCGGCCGAGAAGGACGTGTTCGACCTCGCCAAGATGCTCGAGGGCATCGGGGACGTGACCGAGTCCCTGGAGAACGACGAAGTGCCCACGGAAGAGGAGATGGCCGAGCTCGAGGAACTCCTCGGCGAGGACGCGACCGCGACCAGCTGACGGACGCGAAGGCTCGGGCGGGCGTGCAGAGCGTTCGGCCCGAGCGCATCGCGGACGCCGGGACGCGCACAGCGTGCCCGGCCCGCAGGCGGTGACGTCGCGCCCCGGTGTGCGCGCCGGCGGACGGCCGTTGCGTCGCCTGTGCTCCACCGGCGGCCGCCCAGGCAGCCGAGGCCGGCACCGGCCGCGCGCCGACCGCCGGTCCCGGACGCTCCTCGCGCCGGGGGTCCGGAATCCGACCAGGCTCCAGCGGCCCCGGCCGGTGGCAGCCCTCGGTCCGGGCCCACCGCTGGGCTCGGACGGACGGTCCCGTCCCCGGTACTGTCCACCGCGGCGGACGCCCGCGGAGGGTGTGGGCTTCGTCCCGCTGGGGGAGGATTTGGAGTTCTGCCCGGGCGTCCCGTACTCTCGATTGCGAAGCCAAAGACCGCTGGTCGTTGCTGTGTTCTCTTCGTTGATGAGGGCGCGGTGGCCGAAGGATTCCGCTGGAAGCGGGACGACCTGCGCAGGTGTTCGTGTCGAAAGCTCCCGCCCCCGCAAGGGGAACGGTCGAGCTGAGCCCCGTGCGCCCGCGCCGGGGCGTTTCTCGTTTCCAGCCTCCTTCTGAGCGGTCCTCATCACCCGGAAGGAGGCCACGCTCATGGCTAGGCCCGACAAGGCTGCCGCGGTAGCCGAGCTCGCGGACCAGTTCCGCGACTCGAACGCCGCCGTGCTGACCGAGTACCGGGGTCTCACCGTGGCGCAGCTCAAGACGCTGCGTCGTTCGCTCGGTGAGAACGCCCAGTACGCCGTGGTGAAGAACACGCTGACCAAGATCGCGGCCAACGAGGCCGGGATCTCTTCGCTGGACGACCACTTCGCTGGTCCGACGGCGGTTGCCTTCATCACCGGTGACCCGGTGGAGTCGGCGAAGAGTCTGCGCGACTTCGCCAAGGACAACCCCAACCTCATCATCAAGGGCGGTGTCCTTGACGGTAAGGCGCTGACCGCCGATGAGATCAAGAAGCTCGCGGACCTCGAGTCCCGCGAGGTTCTGCTCGCCAAGCTGGCGGGTGCCTTCAAGGGCAAGCAGACCCAGACTGCGCAGCTCTTCCAGGCCCTGCCGTCGAAGTTCGTCCGCACCGCGGAGGCGCTTCGCGCGAAGGTCGAGCAGGGCGGTGCCGGTACGCCGGCTCCCGCCGAGGCCGACTCCGAGTAATTCGGCGTCGCTCGCAGCGGGCCCCGTACGCCCGCCGACATGTACATCCGGCACCCGCCGAATTAGTGGAAGGACGCCATCATGGCGAAGCTCAGCCAGGAAGACCTGCTCGCGCAGTTCGAGGAGATGACCCTCATCGAGCTCTCCGAGTTCGTGAAGGCCTTCGAGGAGAAGTTCGACGTCACCGCCGCCGCGGCCACCGTCGTCGCGGGCCCCGCCGGCCCGGGCGCCCCGGCCGAGGCCGAGGAGGAGAAGGACGAGTTCGACGTCATCCTCACCGCCGCCGGTGACAAGAAGATCCAGGTCATCAAGGTCGTGCGCGAGCTGACCTCCCTGGGTCTCAAGGAGGCCAAGGACCTCGTGGACGGCGCCCCGAAGCCCGTCCTCGAGAAGGTCGCCAAGGACGCCGCCGAGAAGGCCGCCGAGTCCCTCAAGGGCGCCGGCGCCTCCGTCGAGGTCAAGTGACCCACCTGAGCCGCTGAGCCCCCGTCCGCGGGGGCCGGCAGCTCACGTGCACCCGAACGGGTGCGCACGCATCATGCCAAGGGCGATCACCCGTAAGGGTGGTCGCCCTTCGGCGTACGGCCCCCCGCCCCGTGCTTGTCTTGCGTTGTCCGCCCCGACGAGTAGGGTGATCTTCGTCGTTGCCCGGAGGTCGCCCGGAGACGGGTCCCGCGCCGGGCCCGACGGGGCGGGGGCCTTGACGAACCGGACGCGGCGCGCAATTCTCAGGACGCGGGGGACGCGCGTCACACCGATCCGGGCGGCGAGGCATGGATCGGTGGCGAAGAGGGCAGGATGGCCCTACCGCCGAGGGGCGTACGACGGGACCGCAGGCAGGGACCGCAGGGCAGGACCGGCAGGCCGCACGCACGGGCACGACAACACGAGACAAGATCCGAGGGTGGATCAGAGGGTGCCTTCAAACCCGCTCTGGACATCAGTGAGCCCATTGGCTACACTGACCCTTTGCGCTGCCTGTTAGCTGCCCCCTGCCCGTCACCAGGGGCATGCCCACGCCCGAGCATCGTCGACCATACGGCCCTGACCAGGGATTCCGTCGGCTGTGCAGGCTGGGGACCGGTACGCGCGTAGTGAGTCCGAGCCCTCGGAAGGACCCCCTCTTGGCCGCCTCGCGCAACGCCTCGACCGCCAATTCGAACAACGGCGCAAGCACCGCCCCGCTGCGCATCTCCTTTGCAAAGATCAAGGAGCCCCTTGAGGTTCCGAACCTCCTTGCCTTGCAGACCGAGAGCTTTGACTGGCTGCTCGGCAACGCGGCATGGAAGGCTCGCGTCGAGGCCGCTCTCGAGAACGGGCAGGACGTCCCCACGAAGTCCGGTCTGGAGGAGATCTTCGAGGAGATCTCCCCGATCGAGGACTTCAGCGGGTCGATGTCGCTGACCTTCCGCGACCACCGCTTCGAGCCGCCGAAGAACTCCATCGACGAGTGCAAGGACCGCGACTTCACCTACGCGGCCCCGCTCTTCGTCACCGCCGAGTTCACGAACAACGAGACCGGCGAGATCAAGTCCCAGACGGTCTTCATGGGCGACTTCCCGCTCATGACCAACAAGGGCACCTTCGTCATCAACGGCACCGAGCGTGTCGTGGTGTCGCAGCTCGTCCGCTCGCCGGGCGTCTACTTCGACTCCTCCATCGACAAGACGTCCGACAAGGACATCTTCTCGGCCAAGGTCATCCCCTCGCGTGGTGCCTGGCTGGAGCTGGAGATCGACAAGCGCGACATGGTCGGCGTCCGCATCGACCGCAAGCGCAAGCAGTCCGTCACCGTCCTCCTCAAGGCCCTCGGTTGGACGACCGAGCAGATCCTGGAGGAGTTCGGCCAGTACGAGTCGATGCGCGCCACCCTGGAGAAGGACCACACCCAGGGCCAGGACGACGCGCTGCTCGACATCTACCGCAAGCTGCGTCCGGGCGAGCCGCCGACCCGCGAGGCCGCTCAGACGCTGCTCGAGAACCTCTACTTCAACCCCAAGCGCTACGACCTCGCGAAGGTCGGCCGCTACAAGGTGAACAAGAAGCTCGGCGCGGACGAGCCGCTGAACGCCGGCGTGCTCACCACCGACGACATCATCGCCACGATCAAGTACCTGGTGAAGCTGCACGCCGGTGAGACCGAGACGACCGGCGAGTCCGGCCGCCAGATCGTCGTCGAGACCGACGACATCGACCACTTCGGCAACCGTCGTCTGCGCAACGTCGGCGAGCTCATCCAGAACCAGGTCCGCACCGGCCTGGCCCGGATGGAGCGCGTCGTGCGCGAGCGGATGACGACCCAGGACGTCGAGGCGATCACGCCGCAGACCCTGATCAACATCCGGCCGGTCGTCGCCTCCATCAAGGAGTTCTTCGGCACCAGCCAGCTCTCGCAGTTCATGGACCAGAACAACCCGCTGTCGGGTCTGACGCACAAGCGTCGCCTCTCGGCGCTGGGTCCCGGCGGTCTGTCGCGTGAGCGGGCCGG
Source organism: Streptomyces sp. NPDC060194 (assembly GCF_042728285.1). Taxonomy (NCBI): domain Bacteria; kingdom Bacillati; phylum Actinomycetota; class Actinomycetes; order Kitasatosporales; family Streptomycetaceae; genus Streptomyces; species Streptomyces sp. NPDC060194. Next base: position 102,571 of record NZ_JBHWZH010000001.1, read on the forward strand.
CTTCGAGGTCCGAGACGTGCACCCCTCGCACTACGGGCGCATGTGTCCCATCGAGACCCCCGAAGGCCCGAACATCGGTCTGATCGGCTCGCTGGCCTCGTACGGCCGGGTCAACGCGTTCGGCTTCGTCGAGACGCCGTACCGCAAGGTCATCGACGGTGTCGTCACCGACGACGTCGACTACCTGACCGCCGACGAGGAGGACCGCTTCGTCATCGCCCAGGCCAACGCCGGCCTGTCCGAGGACATGCGCTTCACCGAGAACCGCGTCCTGGTCCGCCGCCGCGGCGGCGAGATCGACTACATCCCCGGCGACGACGTCGACTACATGGACGTCTCCCCGCGCCAGATGGTGTCCGTCGCGACCGCGATGATCCCCTTCCTGGAGCACGACGACGCCAACCGCGCCCTCATGGGCGCGAACATGATGCGCCAGGCCGTGCCGCTGATCACCGCCGAGGCCCCCCTCGTCGGCACCGGCATGGAGTACCGCTGCGCCGTCGACGCCGGTGACGTCGTCAAGGCCGAGAAGGCCGGTGTCGTCCAGGAGGTCTCCGCCGACTACGTCACGGTGACCAACGACGACGGCACGTACACCACGTACCGCATCGCCAAGTTCTCGCGCTCCAACCAGGGCACGTCGGTCAACCAGAAGGTCGTCGTCAACGAGGGCGACCGGGTCGTCGAGCACCAGGTGCTCGCCGACGGGCCGGCCACCGAGGAAGGCGAGATGGCGCTGGGCAAGAACCTGCTCGTCGCCTTCATGCCGTGGGAGGGCCACAACTACGAGGACGCGATCATCCTGTCGCAGCGCCTCGTGCAGGACGACGTCCTCTCCTCGATCCACATCGAGGAGCACGAGGTCGACGCCCGTGACACCAAGCTCGGCCCCGAGGAGATCACCCGGGACATCCCGAACGTCTCCGAGGAGGTCCTCGCGGACCTCGACGAGCGCGGCATCATCCGCATCGGTGCCGAGGTCGTCGCCGGCGACATCCTCGTCGGCAAGGTCACGCCCAAGGGCGAGACCGAGCTGACGCCTGAGGAGCGCCTGCTCCGCGCGATCTTCGGTGAGAAGGCGCGCGAGGTCCGCGACACCTCCCTGAAGGTGCCGCACGGCGAGGTCGGCAAGATCATCGGCGTCCGCGTCTTCGACCGCGAGGAGGGCGACGAGCTGCCGCCCGGCGTGAACCAGCTGGTCCGCGTCTACGTCGCGCAGAAGCGCAAGATCACCGACGGTGACAAGCTCGCCGGCCGCCACGGCAACAAGGGCGTCATCTCGAAGATCCTTCCGATCGAGGACATGCCGTTCCTGGAGGACGGCACCCCGGTCGACATCATCCTCAACCCGCTCGGCGTCCCGTCCCGCATGAACCCGGGACAGGTCCTGGAGATCCACCTCGGCTGGCTCGCCAGCCAGGGCTGGGACGTCTCCGGCATCGACGAGGAGTGGGCGCAGAGCCTGCAGCGCATCGGCGCCGACCAGGTCGACCCGCGGACGAACGTCGCCACCCCGGTGTTCGACGGCGCCCGCGAGGACGAGCTGGCTGGCCTGATGGGCAACACCATCCCGAACCGCGACGGCGACCGCATGGTCCTCCCGTCCGGCAAGGCCCGGCTCTTCGACGGCCGCTCCGGCGAGCCGTTCCCGGACCCGATCTCGGTCGGGTACATGTACATCCTCAAGCTGCACCACCTGGTCGACGACAAGCTGCACGCCCGCTCGACCGGTCCGTACTCGATGATCACCCAGCAGCCGCTGGGTGGTAAGGCCCAGTTCGGTGGCCAGCGCTTCGGTGAGATGGAGGTGTGGGCGCTCGAGGCGTACGGCGCCGCCTACGCCCTCCAGGAGCTGCTGACGATCAAGTCCGACGACGTGACCGGCCGCGTGAAGGTCTACGAGGCCATCGTCAAGGGCGAGAACATCCCCGAGCCCGGCATCCCCGAGTCCTTCAAGGTGCTCATCAAGGAGATGCAGTCGCTCTGCCTCAACGTGGAGGTGCTGTCCTCGGACGGCATGTCCATCGAGATGCGCGACACGGACGAGGACGTCTTCCGCGCTGCGGAGGAGCTCGGTATCGACCTGTCCCGGCGCGAGCCGAGCAGCGTCGAAGAGGTCTGACGGGCCTGGCCGGGGCTCCCGCCCAGGAGCCCCGGCCGCCCAGGACCGTTCAGACCATGTTTGACAAACGACCCTGAAAGAGGGATTGACGACCAGTGCTCGACGTCAACTTCTTCGACGAGCTGCGGATCGGCCTTGCCACCGCGGACGACATCCGGACCTGGTCCCACGGCGAGGTCAAGAAGCCGGAGACCATCAACTACCGCACCCTCAAGCCGGAAAAGGACGGGCTCTTCTGCGAGAAGATCTTCGGTCCGACCCGGGACTGGGAGTGCTACTGCGGCAAGTACAAGCGTGTCCGCTTCAAGGGCATCATCTGTGAGCGCTGTGGCGTCGAGGTCACCCGCGCCAAGGTGCGCCGCGAGCGGATGGGCCACATCGAGCTCGCCGCCCCCGTCACCCACATCTGGTACTTCAAGGGCGTCCCGTCGCGCCTGGGCTACCTGCTCGACCTCGCCCCGAAGGACCTCGAGAAGGTCATCTACTTCGCCGCGTACATGATCACGTACGTGGACGAGGAGCGGCGCACCCGCGACCTGCCCTCGCTGGAGACGCACGTCTCCGTCGAGCGCCAGCAGATCGAGAACCGCCGCGACTCCGACCTGGAGGCCCGCGCCAAGAAGGCCGAGTCCGACCTGGCCGAGCTCGAGGCCGAGGGCGCCAAGGCCGACGTGCGCCGCAAGGTGCGCGAGGGCGCCGAGCGCGAGATGAAGCAGCTGCGCGACCGCGCGCAGCGCGAGATCGACCGTCTGGACGAGGTCTGGTCGCGCTTCAAGAACCTCAAGGTCCAGGACCTCGAGGGCGACGAGCTGCTCTACCGCGAGCTGCGCGACCGCTTCGGCACGTACTTCGACGGCTCGATGGGCGCCGCCGCGCTGCAGAAGCGCCTGGAGTCCTTCGACCTCGACGAGGAGGCCGAGCGCCTCCGCGAGATCATCCGCACCGGCAAGGGCCAGAAGAAGACCCGCGCGCTCAAGCGCCTCAAGGTCGTCTCCGCGTTCCTGCAGACCAGCAACAGCCCCAAGGGCATGGTGCTCGACTGCGTGCCGGTCATCCCGCCGGACCTGCGTCCGATGGTGCAGCTGGACGGTGGCCGCTTCGCGACCTCCGACCTGAACGACCTGTACCGCCGTGTGATCAACCGCAACAACCGCCTGAAGCGGCTTCTCGACCTCGGCGCGCCCGAGATCATCGTGAACAACGAGAAGCGCATGCTCCAGGAGGCCGTGGACGCCCTCTTCGACAACGGTCGTCGCGGTCGCCCGGTCACCGGTCCCGGCAACCGCCCCCTGAAGTCCCTCAGCGACATGCTGAAGGGCAAGCAGGGTCGTTTCCGTCAGAACCTCCTCGGCAAGCGCGTGGACTACTCCGCGCGTTCCGTGATCGTCGTCGGCCCGCAGCTCAAGCTGCACCAGTGCGGTCTGCCGAAGGCGATGGCGCTGGAGCTCTTCAAGCCGTTCGTGATGAAGCGCCTGGTCGACCTGAACCACGCGCAGAACATCAAGTCGGCGAAGCGGATGGTCGAGCGCGGCCGCACGGTCGTCTACGACGTCCTCGAAGAGGTCATCGCCGAGCACCCGGTCCTGCTGAACCGTGCGCCCACCCTGCACCGCCTGGGCATCCAGGCCTTCGAGCCGCAGCTGGTCGAGGGCAAGGCCATCCAGATCCACCCGCTCGTCTGCACCGCGTTCAACGCGGACTTCGACGGCGACCAGATGGCCGTGCACCTTCCGCTGTCCGCGGAGGCGCAGGCCGAGGCCCGCATCCTGATGCTGTCCTCGAACAACATCCTCAAGCCGGCCGACGGCCGCCCGGTCACGATGCCGACCCAGGACATGGTCCTCGGTCTGTTCTTCCTGACCACCGACGGCGAGCTCCGGGACACCAAGGGCGAGGGCCGCGCGTTCGGCTCCACGGCCGAGGCGACCATGGCGTTCGACGCCGGCGAGCTGGCCCTGCAGTCGCCGATCGACATCCGCTTCCCGGTGGGCACCATCCCGCCGCGCGGCTGGGTGCCGCCGGTGGCCGAGGAGGGCGACGAGCGGGAGTACCAGCAGGGCGACAGCTTCCGGCTGCGCACCACGCTGGGCCGCGCGCTCTTCAACGAGCTGCTGCCCGAGGACTACCCCTTCGTCGACTACTCGGTCGGCAAGAAGCAGCTCTCCGAGATCGTCAACGACCTCGCCGAGCGCTACCCCAAGGTCATCGTGGCGGCGACGCTCGACAACCTGAAGGCGGCGGGCTTCCACTGGGCGACGCGCTCCGGCGTCACCGTCTCGATCTCCGACGTCGTCGTGCCCGAGGCCAAGAAGGCCATCGTCGCGGGCTACGAGGCGCAGGACGAGAAGGTCCAGAAGCAGTACGAGCGCGGCCTCATCACCAAGGAGGAGCGCACGCAGGAGCTCATCGCGATCTGGACCAAGGCGACCAACGAGGTCGCCGAGGCGATGAACGCGAACTTCCCGAAGACCAACCCGATCTTCATGATGGTCGACTCGGGCGCCCGAGGGAACATGATGCAGATGCGTCAGATCGCCGGTATGCGCGGTCTGGTGTCGAACGCCAAGAACGAGACGATCCCGCGTCCCATCAAGGCGTCCTTCCGCGAGGGCCTGTCCGTCCTGGAGTACTTCATCTCCACGCACGGTGCCCGTAAGGGTCTGGCGGACACCGCCCTGCGTACCGCCGACTCGGGTTACCTGACCCGTCGTCTGGTGGACGTCTCGCAGGACGTGATCATCCGCGAGGAGGACTGCGGCACCGAGCGCGGTCTGAAGCTGAAGATCGCGGTCCGCGGCGAGGACGGCGTCCTGCGCAAGACGGACGACGTCGAGACCTCCGTGTACGCCCGCATGCTGGCCGAGGACGTCGTCGTCGACGGCAAGGTCATCGCGCCGGCCAACGTGGACCTCGGCGACGTGCTCATCGACGCGCTGGTCGGCGCCGGGGTCGAGGAGGTCAAGACCCGTTCGGTCCTGACCTGCGAGTCCGCGGTCGGCACCTGCGCCTTCTGCTACGGCCGCTCGCTGGCCACCGGCAAGCTGGTCGACATCGGTGAGGCGGTCGGCATCATCGCCGCCCAGTCCATCGGTGAGCCCGGCACCCAGCTGACGATGCGTACCTTCCACACCGGTGGTGTGGCCGGTGACGACATCACGCAGGGTCTGCCGCGTGTCGTCGAGCTGTTCGAGGCCCGTACCCCGAAGGGTGTCGCTCCGATCTCGGAGTCGGCCGGCCGGGTGCGGATCGAGGAGACCGAGAAGACCAAGAAGCTCGTGGTCACCCCGGACGACGGCAGCGAGGAGATCGCGTTCCCGATCTCCAAGCGCGCCCGGCTCCTGGTCGGCGACGGCGACCCGGTCGAGGTGGGCCAGAAGCTCACCGTCGGTGCCACGAACCCGCACGACGTGCTGCGGATCCTCGGCCAGCGGGCCGTGCAGATCCACCTGGTGGGCGAGGTCCAGAAGGTCTACAACTCCCAGGGTGTGTCGATCCACGACAAGCACATCGAGATCATCATCCGGCAGATGCTCCGCCGTGTGACGATCATCGAGTCGGGCGACGCCGAGCTGCTCCCGGGCGAGCTCGTCGAGCGCGGCAAGTTCGAGACCGAGAACCGTCGTGTGGTCACCGAGGGCGGGCACCCCGCCTCCGGCCGTCCGCAGCTGATGGGTATCACCAAGGCCTCGCTCGCCACCGAGTCGTGGCTGTCGGCGGCGTCCTTCCAGGAGACGACCAGGGTCCTGACGGACGCGGCGATCAACGCCAAGTCCGACTCCCTGATCGGCCTCAAGGAGAACGTCATCATCGGTAAGCTCATCCCGGCCGGTACGGGCCTCGCCCGCTACCGCAACATCCGGGTGGAGCCGACCGAGGAGGCCAAGGCCGCGATGTACTCGGCCGTCGGCTACGACGACATCGACTACTCGCCGTTCGGCACCGGCTCCGGCCAGGCCGTCCCGCTGGAGGACTACGACTACGGTCCGTACAACCAGTAAGGCGCAACGTCGTTCGAACGGGTGGTCACCCCTTGTGGGTGGCCGCCCGTTCGGCGTTTCATGGGGAGCCCGGGGGACGTGGGGACGCGAGGGGGCGGTGGTATGCGGCGGGGTGAGGGCTGATGTCGCTGCCGTCGCCGCTGGACGCGGACTACACGCTCCTGCGGCCGCTGCCGGCGGCCGGCGGGCAGGCCGACCTCTACGAGGTGCGCGACCGGGCGGGTCGCGCGCGGGTCGTGAAGGTCTACCGCTTCGGGACGCGTGCCGACCGGCAGGTGTGGGACCGGCTGAGGTACCTCGACCACCCGGCGCTGATGCGGATCCTGGACAAGGGCGGGCTGCCGGACGGGCGCGACTACGAGGTCATGCCGTTCATGTCCGGGGGCACCGGCGAGGACCGCTCGCGGATGGCTCCCGACGATCTCGCGGGCCTGCTGCGGCGGCTGGCCAGCGGGATCAACCAGCTCCACCTCTCCGAGATCGTCCACCGGGACATCAAGCCCGCGAACCTGCTCTTCGCCGACCGCACGGGTTCGGACGCGGTCCTCGCCGACTACGGCATCAGCCGGGTCCTGGACGCCGGCGCGCACACCCGCTGGATGACGCACGGCTACGCGCCGCCGGAGGCGTACGACGGCGGGCGGGCGACGCCGGCGTACGACTGGTGGGCGCTCGGCATGACCGTCCTGCGGCTCGCCACCGGGCGCGGACCCTTCGAGGGGCTGCCCGACGGGCGGGTCATCGACCTCGTCCGGTCGGCGGACGTGCCGCTCGACGGCCTCGACCCGGGCCTCGCGCCGCTGGTGCGGGGGCTGCTCTCGCGGGACCCCGCGGCCCGGTGGGACCGGGAGCGGGTGGTGGACTGGCTGGACGGGGCGGGGGGCGGCGGGCGTCCGACGCGGAAGGAGCGGGCGACCGCGGCGGACGGGCCGCGGGCGGGCGGACCGGAACTCGTCCTGCGCGGGCGTACCTACCGCACGCGCGAGGGGCTGGCCGCGGGGATCAGGGAGCTGCCCGTGGTCCTCGCGTCCGAGGTGTTCCGGGCGGACGGCGCGCTCACCGCCTCCGGGCGACGCCTCTGCCGCTGGCTGCGTGAGCTGGACGCACGGGACGCGCAGGACGCCGTGGTGCGCGACCGGCTCGCCGACCGGGTGCTGCCGCTGGGCTCCGGCGGTCCGGCCGAACTGAACGAGCTGCTGCGGTGGCTGGATCAGGACGGGCCACCGGTGGCGGCCGGCGGACCGCTGGACGTCGAGCGGCTGGTCCGGCTCTGCGTGGAGGCGGCGACGGAGCCGGGCGGGGCGGCCTTCGAGACGGTCCGGGAGTGGTACGACGCCCGCACGCTCAACCAGTTCGCCGGGTTCGCACCGCTGAGCGGGCTCGGCGGCGTCCGTACGGCCTGGGGCGAGCGGGTGGGCCGGTGGACCCGGCAGGTGTGGGCGAGCAGGGCGCCGCAGGAGCTGCTGCCGGCCAAGGGGCGGTCGGGTGCGCTGCCGTTGCTGCTGCTGAGCGTGCTGCCGTACCCCGAGGCGGGCGATGCGCTGGCGGCGCACGCCCGGGCCGTGCCCTGGCCGCACTCGGCCTCGCCGGACTGGTACGGGTCGATGGTGAACGGGCTCGGCGGCCGGGACGCGCCGGAGGGCCTGGTCGTGCGGGCGGCGGCCGGCCCGTCGGCGACGGCGGAGCGGGGGCGGAAGGAGGCGCAGGCCCGCGAGCGCGCGGAGCGGGCCGAGCGGGCCCGGCGGGCGGAGGAGGAGATCCGCGACCGGGCCAGGGACGCCGAGCGGGCGGAGGCGCGGCGGCAGGCGGCGGAGCGGGAGGCGACGGCCGAGCGGGCGAGGGCCGCCGCGGCCGAGAAGGCGCGGGCGGCGTCGGAGGAGCGGGCACGGGACGGGGCGGCGGGGGAGTTCGCCTTCGCCGGGACCGCGCACCGGACGACCGCCGAGCTGGCCGCGACGGTGCGGAAGCACGCGAAGGAGGCGGTCGCGGAGCTGCTGCCCGGCGCGCCGGGGACCCGGCCGCCGGCGATGTGGCGTCGGCTGCGCGCGTGGACGGAGCGGCTCCCGCGCCTCACCGCGGCCCAGCACGCCGACCGGCCGCTCGTCTTCGGCACCCTGCTGACCGACGCCTCCGCCCCGGAGGTGAAGCTGCTGCGGCTGCTCCACTGGCTCGACCCGGCCGGGGCGGCCGTGGTGAAGGGACGGCACATCACGACGGCGGGTCTGGTGACGAGCTGCACGCAGGTGCTCAGCGGCAAGGCCGGAAAGGGCAGTGCCGCCCGGCAGACCGTCGGCGCCGTCCTGCAGGACGGCGTGCTGTCCGCGTTGGGCGACTTCCCCGCCCTGCGGACGCTCAGGGGCGCCGAGCAGCGCGTGGCGAAGGTGCGGGAGGCGCGGGCGCTCGCCGTGGGCGAGCTGGCGTTCGCGCCGGGCACCGTCGCCGACGCGGAGTTCCGTGCCGCCGCGCTGCTCTTCGCCCTCGACGACGAAGCGGCGCGGGCGGCCCTGGCGCGGGAGGCGTGGCGGGTGCCGGCACGCGGGGGTCCGGCGGCCGAGGCGTTCGAGCGGCTCGTACGGCGGTCGGGACCGCACGGCCTCGTGATCCGCGCCGCGTACGCCGCGAAGGTGCCGGACGCGGGGACGGCGGCCGCGAGCGGGACCGCCGCGGCGGGGAAGCCCGCGGCGGGGAAGGCGGGTCCGGCGCAGCCGGTGCCGAAGGAGGCGGCCGCCGCGAAGCAGCCCGCGCAGGGCAAGCCCGCCGCGCAGCAGCCCGCCGTGAAGAAGCCCGCCGGACCGCCGGAGCACCCCCCGGCGCGGCAGGTGGCGCGGGTGCCGCGGCCGAGCGTGCCCCCGCGCCCGCGGCACGCTCCGCCGCCGCCCGAGCCCGCGCCCGAGTCCGAGTCCGTGCTGCGGCGTGCGCTGGCGCGGTGGCGCGACTACCTGAACGACGTGTAGGAGGCGGGCCGTGGGGGAGCGGGGGCCGCGCTGCGCGTGCGGCGAGGTGGCGGCGGCGGACGGCCAGTTGGTCTGCCGCGCCTGCTACACGCCGTACGCGCTGCTGGCGCCGGAACGGCGCCGGGGCGTACGGCTGGAGTTCGACGGCGGGTGCGTCGAGATCGCCGCGGGGGAGCAGGTCGTGCTCGGCCGCGCGGGCGGCGGCGACCCGCGGCTGGGCTTCCTCGCCGACGAGACCCGCTACGACCACCTCTCCCGCGCGCACGCCACCGTACGGGTGGACGACGAGGGGCGGGCGTGGGTGCGGGACGAGCACTCCACCAACCGCACCTACCTGCACGATCGCGAGCTGGCCCCGGGCGAGTGGCTGCCCCTGCGGGTCGGCGACCCCCTGCGGCTCGCGTCCGACGTCCGGGTCCGCATACGGGGCCTGGAGCCGTAGGCAGCGTCCCGCCGCGACCTCCGCCGCAGACGGCCCGCCGCGTTCAGCGGCCGTCGCCGGCGGGGGCGGCGGGATCGTCCGGGCGAAGGCGTCGTGCCCCGAGGTCGAGCCGCCCGACGGCCGCCGCCAGCGGGTGCTGCGCGCCCAGCCGGGCGGGGACCCGCTCGCGCAGCCGGGCCAGCCGGCCGGCCGCCGCCCCCGTCCGGCCGAGCGCGTGCAGGGCGCGCACCCGGCCCAACTGGGCGGCGTACAGGGCCGGGTGGTGGTGCTCGGCCGCCGCGTCCAGCCGGGTGGTCACCGTCCGGAACCCGTCGTCGGCCGCGGCCGGCCGGCCGGCGCGCAGCAGCGCCTCGGCGGCCTCCAGGGCGCGCCACAGCTCCTCGGCCGGGGGCGGCCCGGCCCGGTCGCCGTCGCCGACGTCCGTCGCGGCGGCCAGCGCGTCGGCCTCGCCCCACCGCCCGTGCGCGCCCGGCAGGTCTTCCGCGGCCCGGGCGGGCCCGGGACGCGGGTCCGGCGGCCGGTCCGCGGGTTCGGTGGGCGTGTACGGGCGGTGGCGGCCGACCGCCGCGTCCAGGCGGTCCAGCTCGGTGCGCAGCCGCAGCTGGACGGAACGGGCGCTCGGCCGGTCCGCCGGGGCCTTCGCCAGCATCGCCGCCAGCAGGACGGCCACCGCCTCCGGGGCGTCCGGCCGGTAGTCGGTGACCGGGCGGGGCACGGCCTCGCGGGCCAGGGCGAGCGACTCCTCCGGCAGCGCCGCGTGGAAGGGCGAGCCGCCCGCGAGCAGCGCGTAGAGGGTCGCGCCGAGCGAGAAGACGTCGGACGGCGGGCCCACCGCCAGGCCGACGGTCGCCTGCTCCGGCGAGGCGAACCCGGGCGTGCAGTGGCTCGCCCGGTACGGGACGGTCAGCGGCGCCGCGTCCGGCATCCACCCGTTGGCGAGCCCGAAGTCGCAGAGCAGCGCCGTGCCGTCGCGGGCGATCAGCACGTTGCCCGGCTTGACGTCCCGGTGCGCGATGCCCCGCTCGTGCGCGGCGGCGAGGCCGTCGGCGAGCTGCGCGCCCACCTGCAGGACGCGGCGCACCGGAAGGCGGGCCGTCCGCTCCAGGAGCGCGGCCAGGCTCTCGCCCTCCACCAGGTCGAGGACCGCGTACGGGACGCCCCCCTGCTCACCGCCGTCGTGCACGGCGACGACGTGCGGATGGCGCAGCGCGGCCAGCGTGCGCAGCTCGCGCCGGAACCGCTCCAGCGCCTCCCCGCCGCGCGCCGCGGCGGCCTTCACCGCCACCTCGCGCCGCAGGCGGGTGTCGTACGCGGCGAACACCGTCCCCTGCGCCCCCGCCCCGAGCCGGCGCCGCAGGGCGTACCGCCCGTCGAGCAGCTCGCCCACGCGGAAGGGCGCCGGCGGGCTCAACGGCGGCCGCGCCCGCGGCGGCCCCGGCGGGGCGCGGGGGTCGGCGGGCGGATCATCGTCGGGGCGAGGTCGCCGGGGCCCGGCAGCGGCGGCGGGCCGTCGGGCGCGGACTCCGCCGGCTCGACGAAGGTGAACATCCGGCCGCTGAGGTGGAGTTCGACGCCGTCGTGCAGCTGGACGCGCTCGCCCCGGCGCAGGGTCCACTCGCGGCCGTGCCGCAGCTCCACGGGCTCGCCGCCGGGGCGGTGCACGACGCACCCGTTGTGGCTGCCGTCCCGCACCCGCACCACTCCGTCGCGCACGCTCACCGTGACGTGGCGGCGGCTGACACGGCGCCGCCCGGTCTCGTCGAGCCACGGCCAGAGGTCGATCCCGGAGTCCTCGCCGGTGGCCCGGCCGACCACGCGGGGCGCGCCCGCCGCCACCGTGAAGCGCCTGCGGACCACCCCGCCGACGCTCGCCTTGAGCTGGGCGCGCCGGGGCGCGGGGCCGACGTCCGCCAGGACCGTCCGGTGCTCGGTGCAGCGGATCGCGCCGCCGCGGTAGCGGGGGAGGGGCTGAGCGGCCGGGGCGTCCGGGCCGAACAGCCGGCAGCCCGGCTCCGGGCAGCGCCAGAGCCGGGCGAGCGCCTCCCGCCGCACCCCGCCGCCGCGGCGGTCGTACAGCCCGGCCGCCTTGAGCTCGGACTCCTCCCGCTTGCGTGAGATCTGCCACCGCTCGGGCACCGGCATGACGCGCGGCACCACGCCGACCGCGCCGCCCGGGCCGGGCACCGGCAGCAGGAACGTGTCGCGGTCGCCCGCGACCCAGGGGAAGGCGTCGTGGTGGTCGAGGAAGTGGTCACCGGAGACGACCGGCATGTCCAGGGCGTGCGCCAGTTCGAGGATGCGGGCGTCGGGTGAGCCGAGCACCTCGACCAGGCCGCGCTCCTCCCACCCGGCGAGCAGGGCGCGCTCCGCCCGTGTCAGGTCCGGGTCGGTCAGCAGCGAGCGGTCGGCCATGGCGTACACCTGCGTCGACGGGTCGCGGGCGAGGTCCGCGAGGGCCGCGCAGAGCAGGGTCAGCCGGTGCAGATGGGCCGGTCTGCCGTCGGTGAGCGACCGCTCCCGCACGACGTTCGCCACGTCCACCACGAAGTCCGCCCCGGACGCGTCCAGCGAGAGGTGCTCCCCCGTGTCCATACCGGCACTGTAGGGACGGGGGAGGCCCTCGTGGCCCCTTTGCATTTGTTTTGACCTGGCCCGGTGAGGTAGGTACGCTCAGACCTTGTGCCTGGGGTGTGCCTGGGCTCGTGTGCGTGTCCTCAACCGCACGGCGAGTCAGATACCGGCCACCGCGATCCGCGCCTCTCCCGCCCTCGTGGCGGAGGTCGGCGTGATCCGACACACCCGACCGCGTGGGTCGGCGATGTTCCAGGTTAGTTTCACCGACGGCACACAGAAACCGGAGACGTAGTGCCTACGATTCAGCAGCTGGTCCGGAAGGGCCGGCAGGACAAGGTCGAGAAGAACAAGACGCCCGCGCTCGAGGGTTCGCCCCAGCGCCGCGGCGTCTGCACGCGTGTGTTCACGACCACCCCGAAGAAGCCGAACTCGGCCCTCCGTAAGGTCGCGCGTGTGCGTCTGACCTCGGGCATCGAGGTCACGGCCTACATCCCGGGTGAGGGCCACAACCTGCAGGAGCACTCCATCGTGCTCGTGCGCGGCGGCCGTGTGAAGGACCTGCCGGGTGTTCGCTACAAGATCATCCGCGGTTCCCTCGACACGCAGGGCGTCAAGAACCGTAAGCAGGCTCGCAGCCGCTACGGCGCCAAGAAGGAGAAGTAAGAATGCCTCGTAAGGGCCCCGCCCCGAAGCGCCCGGTCATCATCGACCCGGTCTACCAGTCTCCTCTTGTGACGTCGCTGATCAACAAGATCCTGCTCGACGGCAAGCGCTCCACCGCCGAGCGCATCGTGTACGGCGCCATGGAGGGCCTGCGCGAGAAGACCGGCAACGACCCGGTCATCACGCTCAAGCGCGCGCTGGAGAACATCAAGCCGACCCTCGAGGTCAAGTCCCGCCGCGTCGGTGGCGCCACCTACCAGGTGCCGATCGAGGTCAAGCCGGGCCGCGCGTCCACCCTCGCCCTGCGCTGGCTGGTCGGGTACTCCCGCGCCCGTCGCGAGAAGACCATGACCGAGCGCCTCATGAACGAGCTCCTCGACGCCTCCAACGGCCTCGGCGCAGCCGTCAAGAAGCGTGAGGACACGCACAAGATGGCCGAGTCCAACAAGGCCTTCGCGCACTACCGCTGGTAGTCACCACCCCCATCGAACCGAGAGAAGACTGAGCCTCATGGCCACCACTTCGCTTGACCTGGCCAAGGTCCGCAACATCGGGATCATGGCCCACATCGACGCGGGCAAGACGACCACCACCGAGCGGATCCTCTTCTACACCGGCGTGAGCTACAAGATCGGTGAGGTCCACGATGGCGCTGCCACCATGGACTGGATGGAGCAGGAGCAGGAGCGCGGCATCACGATCACGTCTGCCGCGACGACCTGTCACTGGCCGCTCGAGAATGTCGATCACACGATCAACATCATCGACACCCCCGGTCACGTGGACTTCACGGTCGAGGTGGAGCGTTCGCTCCGCGTCCTCGACGGTGCCGTCACCGTGTTCGACGGTGTCGCCGGCGTCGAGCCCCAGTCCGAGACCGTCTGGCGTCAGGCGGACCGCTACGGCGTGCCGCGTATCTGCTTCGTCAACAAGCTCGACCGTACGGGCGCCGAGTTCCACCGCTGCGTCGACATGATCTCCGACCGCCTCGGCGCGGTCCCGATCGTCATGCAGCTGCCCATCGGCGCCGAGGCCGACTTCCAGGGCGTCGTCGACCTCGTGTCGATGAAGGCCTTCGTGTGGTCCGCCGAGGCCGCCAAGGGCGAGGCGTACGACATCGTCGACATCCCCGACACGCACGTCGAGGCTGCCGACGAGTGGCGCGGCAAGCTCCTGGAGACCGTCTCCGAGCACGACGACGAGATGATGGAGCTGTACCTGGAGGGCCAGGAGCCCACCCAGGAGCAGCTGCACACCGCCATCCGCCGGATCACGCTCGCCTCCAAGGGCGGCGCCGGCTCGGTCACCGTCACCCCGGTGTTCTGCGGCACCGCGTTCAAGAACAAGGGCGTCCAGCCCTTGCTCGACGCGGTCGTGCGCTACCTGCCGTCCCCCCTGGACGTCGAGGCCATCGAGGGCCACGACGTCAAGGACGCGGAGACGGTCATCAAGCGCAAGCCGTCGGACGACGAGCCGTTCTCCGGTCTCGCCTTCAAGATCGCGAGCGACCCGCACCTCGGCAAGCTCACCTTCGTCCGGATCTACTCCGGTCGCCTGGAGGCCGGCACCGCGGTGCTGAACTCCGTCAAGGGCAAGAAGGAGCGCATCGGCAAGATCTACCGGATGCACGCCAACAAGCGCGAGGAGATCCCCTCGGTGGGCGCCGGCGACATCGTCGCCGTCATGGGTCTGAAGCAGACCACCACCGGTGAGACCCTCTGCGACGAGAAGGCCCCGGTCATCCTGGAGTCCATGGACTTCCCGGCGCCGGTCATCCAGGTCGCGATCGAGCCGAAGTCCAAGGGCGACCAGGAGAAGCTGGGTGTCGCCATCCAGCGGCTCTCGGAGGAGGACCCCTCCTTCCAGGTTCACTCGGACGAGGAGACCGGCCAGACCATCATCGGTGGTATGGGTGAGCTCCACCTCGAGGTGCTCGTCGACCGCATGAAGCGCGAGTTCCGCGTCGAGGCGAACGTCGGCAAGCCGCAGGTCGCGTACCGCGAGACGATCCGCAAGACCGTCGAGCGCATCGACTACACCCACAAGAAGCAGACCGGTGGTACCGGTCAGTTCGCGAAGGTGCAGATCGCGATCGAGCCCATCGAGGGCGGCGACGCGTCGTACGAGTTCGTCAACAAGGTCACCGGTGGCCGCATCCCCCGGGAGTACATCCCGTCGGTGGACGCGGGTGCGCAGGAGGCCATGCAGTTCGGCATCCTGGCCGGCTACGAGATGGTCGGCGTCCGCGTCACCCTTCTCGACGGCGGCTACCACGAGGTCGACTCCTCCGAGCTCGCCTTCAAGATCGCCGGTTCGCAGGCGTTCAAGGAGGGTGCCCGCAAGGCCTCTCCCGTGCTCCTCGAGCCGATGATGGCCGTCGAGGTCACCACGCCCGAGGACTACATGGGCGACGTGATCGGCGACCTCAACTCCCGCCGTGGCCAGATCCAGGCCATGGAGGAGCGCAGCGGCGCCCGCGTCGTGAAGGGCCTCGTGCCGCTCTCGGAGATGTTCGGCTACGTCGGAGACCTCCGCAGCAAGACCTCGGGTCGCGCAAGCTACTCGATGCAGTTCGACTCCTACGCCGAGGTTCCGCGGAACGTCGCCGAGGAGATCATCGCGAAGGCCAAGGGCGAGTAACTCACCCGAGCTCACGCTTTAGGCTTGACCCGGAGCCACCGGGGCATTCGGCACCGACCGTGCCGAATGCCCCCGGCCCCGGCACCCCAGCAAAGATCACCCTGGCGCCGATGAAGCAAGGCGTACAGAACCACTCCGCAGGAGGATTCAGTGGCGAAGGCAAAGTTCGAGCGGACTAAGCCGCACGTCAACATCGGCACCATCGGTCACATCGACCACGGTAAGACGACCCTCACGGCCGCCATTACCAAGGTGCTGCACGACGCGTACCCCGACCTGAACGAGGCCTCGGCCTTCGACCAGATCGACAAGGCTCCCGAGGAGCGCCAGCGCGGTATCACCATCTCCATCGCGCACGTCGAGTACCAGACGGAGTCGCGTCACTACGCGCACGTCGACTGCCCGGGTCACGCGGACTACATCAAGAACATGATCACCGGTGCCGCGCAGATGGACGGCGCCATCCTCGTGGTCGCCGCCACCGACGGCCCGATGCCGCAGACCAAGGAGCACGTGCTCCTGGCCCGCCAGGTCGGCGTCCCGTACATCGTCGTCGCCCTGAACAAGGCCGACATGGTGGACGACGAGGAGATCCTGGAGCTCGTCGAGCTCGAGGTGCGTGAGCTCCTCTCCGAGTACGAGTTCCCGGGCGACGACCTGCCGGTCGTCAAGGTCTCGGCGCTCAAGGCGCTCGAGGGCGACAAGGAGTGGGGCCAGTCGGTCCTGAACCTGATGGCCGCCGTCGACGAGTCGATCCCGCAGCCCGAGCGCGACGTCGACAAGCCGTTCCTGATGCCGATCGAGGACGTCTTCACGATCACCGGTCGTGGCACCGTCGTCACCGGCCGCATCGAGCGTGGTGTCCTCAAGGTCAACGAGACCGTCGACATCGTCGGTATCAAGCAGGAGAAGACCACCACCACGGTCACCGGCATCGAGATGTTCCGCAAGCTGCTCGACGAGGGCCAGGCCGGTGAGAACGTCGGTCTGCTCCTCCGCGGCATCAAGCGCGAGGACGTCGAGCGCGGCCAGGTCATCATCAAGCCGGGCTCGGTCACGCCGCACACCAACTTCGAGGCCCAGGCCTACATCCTGTCGAAGGACGAGGGTGGCCGTCACACCCCCTTCTTCAACAACTACCGCCCGCAGTTCTACTTCCGTACCACGGACGTGACCGGCGTCGTGACCCTCCCCGAGGGCACCGAGATGGTCATGCCGGGCGACAACACCACCATGTCCGTCGAGCTGATCCAGCCCGTCGCCATGGAGGAGGGCCTGAAGTTCGCCATCCGTGAGGGTGGTCGTACGGTGGGCGCCGGCCAGGTCGTCAAGATCAGCAAGTAATCGCTGCTCGCGACACCCGGCAGCTCCCCGGAGCAGCCTTCACCAGGGGCCCCGCGCCCCGTCCTCACGGA